>JBIKRC010000196.1:0-4532 GCA_044349375.1 Limnohabitans sp. | reverse complement strand
CTTTGACGCCCTGGGTGCCAAAGTCGTTGCTCAAGCTGCCGATGCAAATCACCAGCGTGTCGTAGCTGATGCGCTGAGTGGGTGTGACGGCGACGCCATCCTCGTCCAAATAAGGTGCGAGCTCAATGGTTTTATGAGACCGGTCAAGTCCCGCGAGCTCACCGATGCGAAAAGTAAAGTGATGCCAATGGGCTTGGGCCATGTAATCGACTTCGTGGTCGCCCAGGTCCATGCTGCCCGAGGCGATTTCATGCAGCTTGGGCTTCCAAATGTGTGTGCGGTTTTTATCGACCAGGGTGACAAGTGCGCGCTGGTTTCGGCCATAGGCATGCCCCAATCGGGTCGCGAGTTCCAGACCCCCAGCGCCGCCGCCCACGATGACGATTTTGTGTTGTTTGCTCATGTTTCAGCCCGCGTTTTTGCAATCATTTCAGTTCGCCCATTCAAACGCCGCAAAGCCACTGCTGAGAAACATTCAATAAAAGGTCATTCCTATTATTTTGAAGGAAAAAACAAGGGCACCGCCTGGGATGTCCAAAATTTCTATGAAAGGGGCTATTTCTGATCGGTTGTCACGGCTTCTCAAGTTGAGAGAGTCAGCGCAGTGAAAGCGTTGGGGCCTTCAGTTACAAATTCCCCCCTCGTTTAGTTCATTCCAACCCATCAAATCAGTGCTTCCAAGCCTTTGCGATCAAGCAGGTTAAGCAACTTCAGTGAGGGGCCGCTTGGGTGTTTGTCGCCAATTTCCCACTTTCGCACGGTCGAAATACTGGTGTTCAACACCGAAGCCAAAACAGCTTGGCTCAACTGAAGATGATCCCTCAGAGCTCGAATTTTTTCACTGTCGTATGCGGGGATGGGGTCCAGACAAAGCACGTCAAATTTGTGCATTTTGCGTTTATCAATGAAGCCAAGGCGATGAAGATCGCTGACTGTTTCGTGGACTGCTTCAAAAATTTGGCTCTTGGCCTTAGATTTGGTGGTCATGGCATACCTCACTTAAAGTTCCATCATTCAAGGCCTCAGCCAGTTGTTTGCCAGTCCTCGCCAATAGCTGCTCGGCCAGGTCTTTCAACGCTTCTAATTCATCATCCGATAGATTGGCACGGTCATTTTTTTCGAATCCGTACACAAAAAACCATCGGTTTTCCTTGTTGGTCGCGACCAGTGTTCCGTCGCAGCTGCGCTTAACCCTTGTGCCTTATGGCCTGGCCGACACCACAATCCCACCCACGATCAGCGCAAACGCGGCCATGTGGTACAGGTGCGGCAGCTCGCCCAAAAACGCCGCTGACAAAATGGCAGCAAACAGCGGTGTGAGGTTGGCAAAAAAGCCGGCTACCGCAGGGCCTGCCTTCTGGATGCCCAATCCCCAGCAGCGGTAGGCCAGCACGGCCGGGCCCACGGCCACAAAGGCCAGCGCAGCGATCAGGGGCCAGCCCCAGCTGATGTGAGCATCCGTCAGGCCCCATTCCATGCCCGCAAACAAGCCCGACCAAGCCAGGCCGAACACCACCTGCGCGAGCAAAAAGGCCGCCCAGTCGTTGCGGATGGCTTCGGGTTCGTCCTTGCGGGTGAGCAGCCAGCTGTACCAGGACCAGCAGGCCGTGGCCAGCAAGATGAACAAATCGCCCACCACCAAACGCACCGCCATGAGCTGCGCCCAGTCGCCCCTCGACAACACCACCAGCACGCCAAAAATCGAGAGCACCGCCCCATACACCTGGGCGCGCCGCACCGGCGCCTGAAAAAACAGCGCCCCAATGCCCAACATCCAGACGGGCCCACTGGCCGCCACCAAGGTCACATTCAGCGGGGTGGAAGTTTGCAGCGCCAGGTATTGCAGCGCGTTGTAGCAGCCCACGCCCAGCAAACTGAGCAGGGCAAAACGCCGCCAGTGCTGCCACATTCCGCTGCTGCGCCGCAGAACCCACGCCGCCAAGGGCAACAAAATGAACAAGGCCACGGCCCAACGTAAAAAGTTGAGCGTGATGGGTGGCACCAAGTCGCTGACCAGACGGCCCACCACGGCATTGCCCGCCCACAGCAAAGGGGGGACCGTCAGCAGCAAAGCGGTCACGGGCGAAAGTTTTTGGGTCATGCGCCAATGTAGCGGCATTCGGGTTTTCCCGCTGTCGCCGAACTGTCCCGCCACCGTCCCTGTTCCCGGCTGGGAGACACGAATCGTGGCAAAGTGGCAAGTTCTCAATTACGACACCCACAGGAGATTTCCCATGAGCCTTGCAGTCCAGATTGACCAGAACGGTGGTCCCGAAGTCATGAAGCTCGTTGACGTGACGGTCGGCGAACCTGGCCCCGGCGAGATCCGCATCCGCCACAAGGCCATCGGCCTGAACTTCATTGACGTGTACCAGCGCAGCGGCCTGTATGCGCTGCCCATGCCGCTCAAGTTGGGCATGGAAGCCTCGGGCGTGGTCGAAGCCGTGGGCGAAGGTGTGACGCACCTGAAGGTGGGCGACCGCGCGGCCTATGCCAGCCAGCCCCCCGGCAGCTACTGCGAAGTGCGTGTGATGCCCGCCAAGTGCGTGTGCAAGCTGCCCGATGCGATCTCTTTTGAGACCGGCGCGGCCATGATGCTCAAGGGTTTGACGGCGCAGTACCTGCTCAAGCGCACACTGCCCCAGGGTGGTCTGAAGGCCGGTGACTTTGTGCTGTTCCATGCCGCCGCTGGTGGCGTGGGTCTGATCGCTTGCCAGTGGGCCAAGGCGCTGGGTTTGCGCCTGATCGGCACCGCCGGCAGCGACGCCAAGTGCGCTTTGGCCCTGGCCAATGGCGCGGAGTTTTGCATCAACTATTCCACCGATGATTTCCAGGCCAAGGTCAAAGAGATCACCGGCGGCAAGGGCGTCAAAGTGGTGTACGACTCGGTGGGCAAAGACACTTGGGACAAGTCACTTGACTGTTTGGCCCCGTTGGGTTTGATGGCCAGTTTTGGCAATGCCTCAGGCCCAGTGGCCCCGTTTGCACCCGGCATCCTTGGACCCAAGGGCTCCATCTACGTGACACGCCAGACGCTGTTCAGCCACATCACCACGCGTGAAAGCACGCAAGAAATGGCCGATGACCTGTTTGCGGCCGTGACCAGCGGCAAGGTGAAGATCCACATTGACCAGACTTTCCCACTGGCCAACATCCAAGACGCCCACACCGCCCTGGAAGCACGCAAGACCACGGGTTGCACCATCATCACTTTGTGAAACTTAGGCGAAGGCGCCTCGGCGCTGGAGGCCCATCACACGGCGTTGAATGAAAAAAAACCGCTGACCTGAATGGTCAGCGGTTTTTTTGTGGCCGGTCTATGACGAGGCTCAAGCCGCCAGTTTGGCCTTGGGGGCAATGGTTTCCAGCGCATCGCTCAGGTGTTGCAGTGTGCGAGGCACTTGGTGCCATTTGTCCAGACCAAACAAGCCCATTCGGAAGGTGCGGAAGTCGGCAGGCTCGTCGCACTGCAGGGGCACGCCTGCGGCGGTTTGCAGGCCCAGCGCCAAAAACTTTTTGCTGCTTTGGATCTCGGGATCGGTGGTGTAGCTGACCACCACACCAGGCGCTTCAAAACCGGGCGCGGCCACGCTGGGGAAGCCGTGCTCTAGCAGCAATGAGCGCACTTGGCGACCCAGCGCCATTTGCTCGTCGCGCACTTTGTCAAAGCCATAGGCCTCGGTCTCCAGCATGGTCTCTTGCAAGCGCTGTAGCGCATCGGTGGGCAAGGTGGTGTGGTACATGTGGCCACCACTTTCGTAGGTCTCCATCACTTGCAGCCACTTTTTCAGGTCCATGGCGAAGGTGGTGCTGGTGGTGCTGTCAATCGCTTGGCGGGCGCGCTCGCTCAGCATGACCATGGCGCAGCAAGGCGAGCTGCTCCAGCCTTTTTGTGGGGCGCTGATCAACACATCCACGCCCGTGGCTTGCATGTCCACCCACATGGCGCCCGAGGCGATGCAGTCAAGCACAAACAGTCCGCCCACCGCGTGCACCGCATCGGACACGGCCTTCAGGTAGTCGTCGGGCAGGATCATGCCGGCCGAAGTTTCGACGTGCGGGGCAAACACCAGTGCAGGTTTTTCTGAGGCAATGGCGGCTTTGACTAGCTCGATTGAGGCAGGGGCCCAGGCGGCTTGTGAGGACTCGGACACGCGGCGGGCCTTGAGCACGCTGTGGCTTTTGGGAATCTGGCCCATGTCAAAGATTTGCGTCCAGCGGTAGCTGAACCAGCCATTGCGAATCACCATGACATGCTGGTTGGTGGCAAATTGCCGGGCCACCGACTCCATGCCAAAAGTGCCGCTGCCGGGCACCAGCGCCACCGAGTGTGCGCCGTAGACGGTTTTGAGCATGCGCGAGATGTCGGTCATCACGCCGCCAAAACGCTTGGACATATGGTTCAGGGCGCGGTCGGTGTAGACCACCGAAAATTCGAGCAGACCATCGGGGTCAATTTGGGGCAGTAATCCGGGCATGGGAGTCTCCGTTTTTCAATCAGGTCCAACAGCTTAACAAAATTCAACGTCCGC
>JBIKRC010000195.1:0-4538 GCA_044349375.1 Limnohabitans sp. | reverse complement strand
ACTGACGGCGTTTGACGGGGCCCGTGCCCGGAATCTCGCCACGCAAATAGGCCACGGTGAAGTCGTACGCCGCTTGCGCGATGCCCATGTACGTGGGCGAGAGCGTCATGAACATGTGCGGCCAGCGGCTGGCGGCCTGAAAGTACAGGCCTTGCGGCATGAGGGCCGCGTCGTCCGGCACAAACACGTCTTTGAAGATCAAATTGCGCGACACGGTGGCGCGCATGCCCAGCGGGTCCCAATCGCCTTCGATCGTCAGACCCGGCGCGGTGCGCGGGATGGCCAGGTACAAGGTATCGCGGCGCGAGAGGTCGGCACCCTCCTTCTTCTCGGTGCACAGCACGCCAAAGTAATCGGCAGCATCCGACAACGATGCGAAGATTTTTTTGCCATTGACCTTCCAGCCGCCATCGACCTTGACTGCGAGGGTGCCGAAGGGCTGAGCGCCTGACGCCGCTGCACCACCTTCTGAAAAAGGCTGCGCATAGATCGCGCCGCCTTTCACCACGCGGGCAAAGTGCGTGGCCTGGTGCGTGCGGTGGGTGGCGCGTTGCTCGGGCGTCATCTCCAGGTCTTCAGACAACAAGCCGCTCCAGAGCATGGTGCAGACGTGCATATTGAAAGTCAGCGCCGTGGCGCCGCAGTAGCGACCGATCTCGGCCGACACCATCGCATAGGTGGCGTAATCGGCACCCTGTCCGCCATGCGCTTCGGGCACACACAGCGCCAGCAGGCCCGAGTCGCGCATGTCGTCGTAGTTGGCAAACGGGAACTGCGCATCGCGGTCGAGTTGCGCGGCACGGGGGGCGAACTTCTCACGGCCCAGTTGCCGGGCCAGGGCCATCAGCTTTTGCTGCTTGTCGGTCAGGGGGTAGTCGTCGCCACAAATCGGCATGATGTTGGGCATGACGTCTGGTTGAGAGAGGGCTTGCACGTCGTTCATGGTTTCACGTCCTTCAGAAATTTTTCGAGTTCGGCGTTGACCGCCTCGGGCTGTTCGTAATGCAGCAAATGCCCAGCCCCGGGCAGGCAGGCATAGCGCGCACCGGGGATCTTTTGCGCCATGCGTTCCATCACGGTGGGCGGTGCGGTGCGGTCATGTTCTGCGGCCAGGCACAACACGGGCACGCTGAGGGTGGTCAAAGCGGCGCGTTGCTCAAACTGCACCAGCGCATGCAGTGCGGCGCGGTAAGTGTTGGGCGGCACTGCGGCCATGCTTTGGTGCGCAGACTTCAAATTAGAGGGGTTCGAGTGGGCTGCATCGCCACCGGGTGCGGCCATGGTGGGGATCAGCTTGTCGGCGATGTCGCCCATGGTTTTGCCCGCTTCCAGTGGGGCCAAGCGCTGCGCCAAAAACTGCTTTTGAAAATCACCATCGCTGTTGCCAAAAGCCGGACTGCTGGCGGCCAGCAGCAGGCCACGGATGCGCTCTGGCTTTTGCGTCCAGGCTTGCAGGGCGACCATGGCCCCCATGCTGTGGCCCACCAACACGGCTTGGTCGATGTGCGCCGCGTCCAGCATCTGCCAGAGGGCTTGCGCCAGCTGCGCGAAGTCATAAGGGGTGACCACGGGGCTGTCGCCATAACCGGGCATGTCCCAGGCCAAGCTGCGCCAACCCAGAGCAGCCACATGCGCTTGTTGCGCTGCCCAGCCGTGTCGGCCACCGCCTACGCCGTGCATAAACACCACGGCGGGTTGTGTGGGCAAACCCACGTTGGTAAAGGCGGGTGCGCTCATGCCAGCGCCGCACTCACGACTTGGCCCGCATCGACCACCACCGTGTCGTCGAGCCGGATGGTGCAGCCGCGCATGGGCAGGTCAAAGTGGCCCAGGGTGTGGCGGCCCGCCACCTCGTTGGCCCCGGTCGAGTACAAAAAGTTGCCCGCAAAAGCCCGCAACTCCGTGCCGTTGCAGTCGCGCTTGTCGTAGAACGCCATGGCGTCCCAGCGCGCCGCCGGGTTCAGGCCAAAGCCCACATGCGAGACGGCATAAGCGGCGCGGTGGCCCTCGGCGTCTTCCCAGGCTTTCCAATATCCGCGCATCATGTCCACATCGACGCCCTGCCCCTCGATGGCGACCACGCTGTCGTTCTCGATGGTCAGGCGGATCGTGTCGCGCAAATAGCTTTTGAAGGTCAGGTTCACGTCGCCCGGGGCCATGACCAGCGTGCCGTTGACACTGCCCGCTGCGGGGAAAGCCAGCGCCAGCCCGGCAGGCCAGTGCGACACCATGCCCGGCTTGGGGCAAAAGCCCCACACACCACCGACCACCGCTTGCTTGTCGCCATGTTTCAGGTTCACCCGCAAATCGGTGCCTGCGGCAGACGTGACGTGCATTTGTTGCGCAGCACGGAGCTTCTTCATGGCGGCACGCACCACACCTTCGAGCGCCGGATCGGGCACGGTGCGCTCCAAAATTTCAGGATGCTCATTCGACACCATGAGCAGACGGGGCATGTGGCCATCCACACCCTTCATGATGGTGGGCAACTCGGGCGCGTGCAGCAGGCCTTCGACGGTGCAGTCCACCACCATGTCGGCGCGGGCGAGAGCTGCCACCACGGGGCCGAGTTGCCCAATGGCGTCACTGGCTCCTGTGGAGCGCACGGGCGCAGGCGCTGTCAGTGCGGGCGTCGTCAAAGTCACCTCGAACACACGGGCACCCATGGCCTCCAGCGCGAGGCGGGCCAAGTCCACGTTGACCCGACGTGATTGGGTTTCGGCCAGAATCGCCACCACCTCACCGGGCTGCACCTTGCACAACGTGAAGGTGCGGGTAAAGGCCGCGAGCCACCTGTTTTCGATTCGTTCCACCAGCATGCTTGTCTCCTTGGCCTGCAGCTCTGAACGGTTCACCTGCAGACATGAATGGTCAGTTTATATGAAAATTCATGCAATTCAACTATCATCCACCCATGCACCAAGCCCCCCCATCTCACATCAAAGCGCTGAGCCCAGACTTTGAAACACCGCATTTCAAGCAAGCACTGTCGCGCTTTGCCACGGGTGTGACCGTCATCACCACGTTCGCGCCGGGTGCACACAAAGGCGATTCGGCCAGCAGCAGCTTTGTGGGCATCACCGCCAGTTCATTCAACTCGGTGTCGCTCACGCCGCCGCTGGTGCTGTGGAGCCTGGGGCAAGGCGCCAGCAGCGCACCACTGTTCCATGCAGGCACGCATTACGTGGTGAATGTGCTGGCCGCCGATCAGCTGGATGTCTGCAATCGTTTTGCCTTTGGCAAGGGCGACCGCTTTGCCGACACCGCGTACAAGCTGGGCGAGTCGGGTTTGCCCATTTTGAATGGCGCGCTGGCCTGGTTCGAATGCCACAACCGCAGCCGCCACGAAGAAGGCGATCATGTGATTTTTGTGGGCGAGGTGGAACGCTGCGGTTTCAGCGATGGGTCAGCCCCACTCGTTTACCAAGGTGGTCAGTTCAGCACCACTGTGGTCCTGCCATGAGCAGCACGCCAGGCTTTGTCGACGACTACCTGGCCTACTTGCTGGCACGCGCCAGCCATTTGATTTCGAGTGAGTTCCACGCCGTGGTCGAGGCCAGCGGCCTGAGCCTGATGGAGTGGCGCGTCATGGCCAGCCTTTCGGGCAAAGACAGTTTGAGCATCAACGAACTCGCCAGCATCGTGCTGGCCAAACAACCCACCGTGACCAAGCTGGTGGGCCGCATGCAAGAAGCCGGGTGGGTCAAGCGCTGCGATGCTGCACACGACAAACGACAAAGCCTGGTCAGCCTAACAGCCGCAGGTCGGCGCAAAGTGCAGCCCCTGCTGAAGCAAGCCAAAGCACACGAAGAGCAGGTGGTGTCTGCTTTGGGTGCAGACCCGGCGCATCAACTCAAGCTCATGTTGGAGAGGTTGATTGCGGCGCATGGCAGTACCTGAGCGCGCAAGGGCACTGCCAAAATTTTGAGATTTAGGTTTGGGTGAACCATTTGTTGCCTATCCCTTCGGCAAGTGGTTAGGGCTAAGACTCAATGGCTGCGTTGCAGCGTTAAGAGTCGTAGGGACTTAAGCCAGAAATAATTCTGAGGGTCATCCGCTGGCGTTGACGATTGTCTGCGATCAAGAAGCACACAGTGACACCTCGATGTGTTTCGGACTAAAGCTCGGGAGGGCACGTCGCGAATATGCACGTCACCGATGCTGTCCTCATTCCCCTATTTATCTATCTGCGATTTCCTATTGCAAATTACTTGATGTTGAAGTTGTTGAGGGGTAATTTTATATTGCGCCTTAAACACACGATTGAAATGTGGCGTGTCCAGAAAACCCCATTTGCGAGCTAACGCTGCGATTGTAAAATGACGAGAAGCTGGACTGGTCAGTTCATATTTAATTCGATCGAGTCGCCGTTGTCGTATATGGTCGCCGACTGTCGATCGTTGACTTTGAAAAACTCTATAAAGCTGACTCAGTGATAGTCCATGCGCCTGCGCTATTTCTATTGCGGAAAGCTGAGGGTTTTGTAAATTTTTGCCTATGTAGCTATTTATTCGTCTAAGTAGTACTTCGTTATAGTT
>JBIKRC010000194.1:0-4546 GCA_044349375.1 Limnohabitans sp. | reverse complement strand
CCGCTGTGGTCATCAGCGCGGACCGCAGCGTCAAGTATGAAGTCGTGGTCAAAGTCATGGACAGCCTGCAGCGTGCGGGCATTGCCCGTGTGGGCCTGTCGGTGCAACTGGCCCCCTGAAAGTCACCGCCTTGAGCGCCAAACACGCCCCCCATCTGGAGTTCGCCCCCCCGGCAGCACCGGACATGGGCCGCGCTTGGGTCGTGGCCGGGATAGCGCACCTGGCCTTGTTCCTGGCGCTGGGCCTGGCCACCGCCTGGAAAACCCAACCCCAGACCGTGCAAGCCGAAGCCGAGCTGTGGTCGGCCGTGCCGCAAGCGGCAGCCCCCAAACTGCAAGAACCGCCGCCACGGCCACCCGAGCCCAAGCCCGAGCCTAAGCCCGAACCTCCTCCGAAGCCGGCACCTCCCCGGCCCGCACCCGAACCGAAGCCTGACAACAGTCTGCGCGATGCCCAAATTGCGCTCGAAAAGAAAAAGGAAGAAGACAAGAAAAAGCAGGAAGCCGCTGAACGTCAGCGCAAGGCGCTTGAGAAGAAGAAAAAAGAGGCCGAGGACAAGGCAGCGCAAGAAAAAGCAGCCAAAGAAAAGGCCACCAAGGACAAGGCGGCACAGGAAAAAGCAGCCCAAGAAAAGAAAGAACTGGACAAGAAAAAAACCGCTGAAAAAGCCAAGGCCGACGAAAAGAAACGCCTGCAGGAACAAGCTCGCCAAGAGGCCCAGGACAAGGCTGACGATGCCAGCGCCCAAGCCATGCGCCAAGAAAACCTGCAACGCATGCAAGGCATGGCCGGGGCATCGGGCGGCCCGAATGCCACGGGCACAGCGCTCAAATCGTCGGGTCCCTCGGCGAGTTATGCGGGACGCCTCGTGGGCCGCATCAAACCCAACATCACTTACCCCGGCGACATGATCGGCAACCCGCGCGCCGAAGTGGAAGTGCGCGTGGCAGCCGACGGCACCATCACCAGCCGCCGCATCGTGCAGTCCAGCGGCAACAAGGCCTGGGACGATGCCGTACTTCGGGCCATCGACAAAACCGAAATTCTGCCCAAAGACACCGACGGTCGAGTTCCACCCTTCATTGTGCTGGGGTTCCGGCCGCTGGATTGACAAAGAAGAATCGCCGCCATCTTCGCAAGCCTGAACGGCTTGCGCGCAGGGTGGCTTGAACCGCCCCGCTCCACTATGATGGCCTGGTGGTATCAAGCTTGGCCTTCAACTGACGATACACACAATACATGACTTCCATCGCGGGCCTGCTGACAGGCCCGAGCCACCGCGTTCCGAGACACACGACATGCTGAAAATTATCGGTATTTGCTTAGCCACTGCTGGGCTCGGTCTTTACTCAGATCTAGCCTTGGCCCAAGCGACGCCAGCCAAAGGGTGTTTTGTGGCCCATTTCAAGTCCTTGACCTTGAAAACCCACAGCCCGGATATGCGTGCAGTTTTGGCAGAAAAGTGGCTGCAATTGAACGCCCCCAGCTGCACCAAGGCCCAGTTGTCCGCGCTTCAGGCCAACAGTCCCAGTTGGCTGGGCAGCGCCTTGACGCAGGAAATAGCCTCCATTTTGGAAGGTGCCATTGAAGCCAACATCACCGGTAACCCGGAATTGATGGCGCGACTTTATGAGACCTCGGGCAAAGAAGTTCAAAGCGGCAGCGTGACCCTGACCAACCCGGCCGCGCGCGCCCCCGTGGTTCAACCCATGGCCAACAATGGTGTGATTGCGGGCAGTCCGAACTACGGCACCATTTCGGGCAATACCAACCTGAACCAAACCACGAACAACCTGAGCAATGCCAACAGCAACGCCAGTCCTGCCACCAGCAGCAGCGGCGTCAATTCAAGCAACAACGCGATGGGTCAGGGCAGCGCACCGGGCAGCAACACTCAGGGCCGGCCGTTGGCCCCTCGTTGAAACCCCAAACATTCAGGCTTGCATCTCTCGGCGCAGCGCCAACTCTGAAGGGCCCATCGGCACTTTGAACTGGGCCAGCGGCTGAGCGCACACCCGTTCAGCCGCTTCAGTCGTACACAATCCGCGCCTGCCCTTGTTCGGCCTGCGCCATCCAACTGGCCAGTGCCGCATCGGAGGGGAAAAATTTGGCGGCATCCCCCAGCGCCAGCTCGGCGCGGGCGGCCAAGTCTTCGCTGCGCCGCTCCAGCGCCAAACGCACGGGCAAGCCACGCACCAAGTCGCCTTGCTCGGTTTGTTCGCGCTGCGCAGGGAACTCGCGCACCAGGCGTGCGATGTCGGGCGCTCGGCCGTTCACCGCCACGCGCAGGTATTTGCCATAGCGGCAGCGGGCCGCGCCCAAATCCATGATCTGCTCCATCTTGAGGCGGAAACCACCCGAAAAACGGTCCGCCTGCATCTTGGCCGTGACGATGATCAGCTCGTCGTCTTTCAGCAAATGCTTGGCCGAGTTGATCAGTGCTTCGTCGGCCGTGGCTTCCATCATGGCCGTTTTGTCGTCGAGCTTGAAAATCGCCACCTTGCCGCGCTGGCCGTTGATGATGCGCAGGTCGCTCACGATGCCCGCCAGCACCATAGACTCGCGGCTGTCGATCAAATCATCGATCTTGCGGCGTGCAAAATGGCGCACCTCGCGCTCTACCGCGTCAAACAAATGGCCCGACAAAAAGAAGCCCACGGCCGTTTTTTCGAGCAGCAAGCGCTCTTTGATGCCCCAGGGCAACACGTCCAACAAATCGGGCTCTTGCGTGCTGGAGCCGTGCGAGTCGTCGCCCAGCATGTCGAACAAGCCGCCCTGGTTGGCGTTGGCTGTGGTGGCATTCGAGAATTCGAACGCCCGGTCAATGCTGGCCGACAAGGCGGCGCGGTTCATGTGCAGCGAGTCAAAGGCCCCGGCCTTGATGAGCGCATCCACCGTGCGCTTGTTGATGCGGGTGCGGTCCACGCGCACGGCAAAGTCAAACAGGCTGGTGAAGGGGCCGCCTTCGGTGCGGGCGGCCACGATGGCGTCAATGGCTTGCTGACCCGTGCCCTTGATGGCCCCCAAGCCGTAGCGGATGATCTTGTCGGTGACGGGCTCAAAGCGGTGTGTGCCCCGGTTCACATCAGGCGGGTCAAATCGGATGCCGAACTTCAGGGCGTCTTCGTAAAGCACCTTGAGCTTGTCGGTGTCGTCCATCTCCACCGTCATGTTGGCGCAGAAAAACTCGGCGGTGTAGTGCACCTTGAGCCAGCCGGTGTGGTAGGCCAGCAGCGAGTAGGCAGCGGCGTGCGACTTGTTGAAGCCATAGCCCGCGAACTTTTCCATCAAGTCAAAAACCTCGTCGGCTTTGACTTCGGTGATGTCGTTCTTGGCGGCCCCAGCGCGGAAGATGGCGCGGTGCTCGGCCATTTCTTCGGCCTTTTTCTTGCCCATGGCCCGGCGCAACATGTCGGCGCCACCCAGCGAGTAACCGCCCAAAATCTGAGCCGTCTGCATCACCTGCTCTTGGTAAACCATGATGCCGTAGGTTTCGCTCAGCATGTCGGCTACCAGCGGGTGAGGGTATTCAATGATCTCGCGTCCGTGCTTGCGCGCCACAAAGCTGGGAATCAGGTCCATGGGACCCGGGCGGTACAAAGCGTTCAGCGCAATCAGGTCTTCCAGGCGGCTGGGGCGTGCGTCACGCAGCATGCCCTGCATGCCGCGACTTTCAAACTGGAACACGGCCTCGGTCTTGCCGTCCGAGAACAGTTTGTAGGTCTGCGCGTCGTCAAGCGCAATGTTCTCAAAGGCAAAGTTTTCCTGGCCCTTGTGCCGCTTGACGATGAACTCCCGGGCGATCTCCAAAATGGTGAGCGTGGCCAAGCCCAAGAAGTCGAACTTCACCAGACCTGCGGCCTCCACGTCGTCCTTGTCGTACTGGCTCACCGCCGATTCGCTGCCCGGCTGCTGGTACAGCGGGCAAAAGTCGGTCAGCTTGCCCGGCGCAATCAACACCCCCCCGGCGTGCATGCCCACGTTGCGGGTCATGCCCTCGAGCTTTTGCGCCAGCTCGATCAAGGTCCGGACATCCTCTTCGCGCTCGATGCGCTCGGCCAATATCGGCTCCATGGCGATGGCGTAGTTGTTTTTGTCGCCCTCTTTGGGCGTGGCGGGTGGGTATTGCAGCGTGACCGACATGCCCGGCTTGTTGGGAATCAATTTGCTGATGCCATCGCAAAAGGTGTAGCTCATGTCCAGCACCCGGCCCACGTCACGGATCGCCGCACGCGCGGCCATCGTGCCAAAGGTCACGATCTGGCTAACGGCGTCGCGGCCGTATTTATCTTTCACATAGTCGATCACCCGGTCCCGGTTGCCTTGGCAAAAGTCGATGTCAAAGTCGGGCATGGACACCCGCTCGGGATTCAAAAATCGCTCAAACAGCAGGTTGTACTGCAGGGGGTCAAGGTCGGTGATCTTGAGCGCATAAGCCACCAAAGAGCCCGCGCCCGAACCCCGGCCCGGGCCGACGGGGCAACCATTGGCCTTGGCCCACTGAATGAAGTCACCCACGATCAGGAAGTAGCCCGGAAAACCCATC
>JBIKRC010000193.1:0-4547 GCA_044349375.1 Limnohabitans sp. | reverse complement strand
TCTTTTCGTCGAATATCTCACACGCCGCACGATTGTTCTGCAAAACGCCACGGGGTCGGGCCGATGCGAAAGTGGCAGCCCGGGGCGCGGCGACCTTGAAAGCTTGGAGCTTTGGCATTGTGACCAATCTTGGCGGGGTTTCTAACCATTGATTTGTTCTTTGCTTATGCAGAAATAAAGATAAGCAGCAAGATGCGCCAAGGGCTCAGGTTTTGGGCAGCGTCACGCCGACTTGGCCTTGGTATTTACCACCCCGGTCCTTGTAACTGGTCTCACAAACGTCGTCTTTATCACTCTCGAAAAACAGCACCTGGGCGCAGCCCTCGCCAGCATAAATTTTGGCGGGCAGCGGCGTGGTGTTGCTGAACTCCAGCGTCACATAGCCTTCCCATTCAGGCTCGAAAGGGGTGACGTTGACGATGATGCCGCAACGGGCATAGGTGCTTTTGCCCAAACAAATGGTCAGCACATTGCGCGGAATCCGGAAGTACTCCAGGGTGCGGGCCAACGCGAAACTGTTGGGCGGGATGATGCAGACATCGCTGTGGATGTCCACAAAGCTGCGCTCGTCGAAGTTTTTGGGGTCGACCACGGTGCTGTAGATGTTGGTGAACACCTTGAATTCAGGGGCGCAGCGGATGTCGTAGCCATAACTGCTGGTGCCGTAGCTGACGATTTTTTGACCCGTCACGTCCTGGCGGATCTGGCCCGGCTCAAACGGCGAAATCATGCCGTGCTCTTGCGCCATGCGGCGGATCCATTTGTCGCTCTTGATGCTCATGGTGTGCCCTTGTTGAATCGCGCTATTTTAGGGGCTGGCCCGAGCTTGGGTGCCCGGGCTTGCCGCTTGCAAGAAGCTCAGCGGCTGACGCGCCCCAACACGCCCTGCACCAAGTAGTTCATGTTCAGGATCTGGGGGTCGCTCAGGGCCTGGCCTGCTGGCAGCACGAGCTTGCCCTCGTTGTCGGTGATCGGGCCGGCAAACGGCAGCAACTTGCCAGTGCCCAAGGCTTTTTGCTTGGCCACAATCTCGTCTTGCACGGCCTTGGGCACCTTGGGGCCAAAGTCGCCGACGCGGATCATGCCGTCCTTCACGCCGCCCCACACGCTGCCGGTTTTCCAGCTGCCGGCCAAAGCCGCCTTGACACGGGCGGTGTAGTAGTCACCCCACTGGTGGGTCACGGCGATGATCTGCGCATCAGGCCCGATCTTGCGCATGTCGGAGTGGTAGGCCACGGCCATCTTGCCGCGCTCTTGCGCCGCGGCCATCACCGCAGTGGACCCCGTGTGGAACGCGATCACATCCACCTCTTGGTTAAACAAGGCCATGGCCGCTTCGCGCTCTTTCGGTGGATCAAACCAGGCGTTGAGCCACACCACTTTCACGGTGGCCTTGGGGTTGACCGAGCGCATGCCCAAGGTGAAGGCGTTGATGCCTTGCAGCACCTCGGGGATCGGGAAACCCGCCACATAACCCGCCACATTCGTTTGGGTCATGCGGCCAGCGGCGATGCCCGCAAGGTAACGGCCTTCGTAATAACGGGCGTTAGAAGCGGCCACGTTGGGGGCCGTCTTGAAGCCCGTGACCGACTCGAACTTCACATTCGGGAACTCTTTGGCCACCTTGAGCGTGGGCTCCATGTAACCAAAGCTGGGCGTAAAGATGATCTGGTTGCCCTGTTGGGCCAAATCGCGGATCACGCGTTCGGCATCAGCGCCCTCGGCCACATCGGCCACAAAAGTGGTCTTGACTTGATTACCCAAGGCCCGCTCAACCGCCTTGCGGCCCTCATCGTGCTGGCGGGTCCAACCCGCCTCGGTGATGGGCGAGACATAAACAAAACCAGCCTTGATGGGCTCGGTGATTTTGGTGTGAGATTGCGCCTGAACGGCCGAAAGAAAAAAGCAAGCGGCCACGAGCGTGGCAACGAGGTTTTTATACATGGTAGTCCTCTACATGGCCCCGGTGACACACAAAACAAAGCCCGCCGAGACAGCGGGCTTCGGGGTGGGATTCTAACTGGAGCCCTTCAATGGTCAGTCATGCTCCTCAAGCCATCGTCGACCGGCTTGCGTCAGTCTGTATTTTTGCAGGCGGCTGTTGGGTTTATCGGGCACCGTCATCTCCAGCACACCCAAAGCCAACGCTACTTGCTGGTAATGCGTACGGAAATGTTTCTCATCTTTCAGACACAAAGCGCTCATCAACTCAACGCGACTCATCTCAACCTTGAGCAACTTCAACATACGCACCACTTCGGGGGTGACTTCGGGGGTGACTTCGGCCTCGACTTGTTCGGCTATTCCCTGCCCCACTCTCAGCGCCTTCAAATACGCGGGATCAAACGAAAACTCCAGCCACATGTCATACGGGTCGTAACGCAGCACTGGTTTGGGCGAGCCAGCCGCCGCGCATGCCGCAAAAATCCGCTCCACCCCACGGCCCCAGGCCTCGATCTCGCCCACCCTGAAAAAAGCATTGGCAATGGCAGGTTGTAGGGGCTGGACGAATGTGCGCCCAGCAGCGTGTCCAGCGTCCAGCCCTCGGGCAGCACAGCGGGGTTCCACATGCGCAAGCGGTTTTCGTACACCCGAATCTGCACAGGCGCGGTCACCGCATAGTCGCGGTGCACCAGCGCATTCAGCAATGCTTCGCGCAGCGCCGCACGCGGCACCGGAAAGGTCTCCACCCGCACAATGCCGTCGTAAGAAATGACCGCCTTCAGGTATTTGGTCAGCAACAAATCCAGCGTGTTCTTGACCTGGTGGAACAAATCGCCCTCCACCTCGTCGTGGTACAGCAGCTCGGTCTCAGACTCAAAAAAACCCACCTTCACAAACGCCCCGGTCACAAAGCGCTGCGGGTCGGCCGCAAACAGCAACGCCGTGGCGCGCTTGAAATAAGCACCTTCTTTCAGTCGCAACTTGTCCAGCAAATGGGCATCGCTGTCCACAGAGGTATAGGCCAGCGTCTCGGCATCGAGCCGCCCGCTGCGCTGGGCCAACTGGCGAAACCGCGCCATGGCCGGGGCCGACACATCGGCCAGGCTGAACTGGGGCAGCGGCACGCCGTCCCAAGTGCGACCATGGCGACCCAACAAAAAACGGTCCAGTGCCGCGCCTTTGAGCTCTTGCAGCGTGCTGCCGCTGCGCATGTAGTAGTGGCCCCGGTAGCTGATCGGATTGGGATACGCCTGCACCACCACCTCGATGTAGTGCGAATCGCCTTCAGTGTGCAGGTTCACGTCCACCACGATGCCCAGCAGATCGCGCACCTTGTTGGGCAAATCTTCCAAAAGCTTGGCTGCATCAGGCAAGCCGACCACTTGGCCCTTGTCGTTCACCCCCAGCAGCAAGCGCCCGCCTTGCGCATTGGCAAAGCCACACACCCAGCGCAGGTGGTCATCGCGCCAAGTTTCTTTCCATTCGGTATGCTGGGATTCTTGATTGAGCATCGCGCCATTTTGACAGGCAAAGCTTTCAATCCTGCTCCGAAAACCCCTGAAAGCAAACTTTCAGTTCATGCATCCAGCGGTACTTGTCTTCCTCGGGCGCAAAGCTCGCTTCAATGCTGTTGGCCGCCAGCTTGTAGGCTTGCTGGGCATTCAAATGCAAAGCAGCAAAGGTCTGCAGGTAGTTGTCGTTCAGGTAGCCTCCAAAGTAGGCCGGGTCGTCCGAGTTGAGGGTCACGCACAGACCGGCGTCCAGCATCTGCCCCAGGTTGTGATCGGCCAGACTTTTGAACACACACAGCTTGAGGTTGGACAGCGGGCACACGGTGAGTGGCATGTGGCTGTCGGCCAGGCGCTTCATCAGCGCGGCATCGTGGATGGCTTGCACGCCGTGGTCGATGCGCTCCACCTTCAGCACATCGAGTGCACTCCAGATGTAAGCGGGCGGGCCCTCTTCGCCCGCATGGGCCACGACATGCAGGCCCAACTCGCGGGAACGGGCAAACACGCGGGCAAACTTTTCGGGTGGGTGACCCAGCTCGCTGGAGTCCAGGCCCACGCCGATGAAGTGTTCGCGCCAAGGCATGGCTTCTTCCAGTGTGGCCAGTGCATCGTCCTCGGACAGGTGACGCAGGAAGCACAAGATCAAATCGGCGCTGATGCCCAATCGTGTGCGCGCGTCGCGGCAAGCGCGGCTGAGGCCCCCGATGACGTGGCCCATGCTCACGCCCCGTGCCGTGTGGGTCTGCGGGTCAAAGAACAACTCGGCCCGCACCACATTATCGGCGGCGGCTTTTTCAAAATAAGCCCAAGCCATGTCATAAAAATCCTGCTCGTGCAACAGCACGCTGGCACCGGCGTAATACAGGTCCAGAAAACTTTGCAGGTTGGTGAAGGCATAGGCACTGCGCAAGGCGGCCACATCGGCATAAGGCAGTTTCACCCCATTGCGCTTGGCCAAGGCAAAGATCAGCTCGGGTTCGAGCGAGCCTTCGATGTGGATGTGAAGCTCGGCCTTGGGCATGGCACGCAGCAACTCGGGCAAACGCGAAGCGGAAACCGCGTGGACTTTGAACATGCTCATTCCTCCTTGAA
>JBIKRC010000192.1:0-4548 GCA_044349375.1 Limnohabitans sp. | reverse complement strand
TTGCGCTTGGCACGGGGATGGGCCGCGTCGTAGGTTTTGGCCAGGTGCTGAAAATCCAGCCGCGTGTAGACCTGGGTGGTGCTGATGTTGGCGTGGCCCAGCAGCTCTTGCACCGCCCGCAGATCACCACTCGACTGAAGCACATGGCTGGCAAAAGAGTGGCGCAGCATGTGCGGGTGCACCGGGGTGGCCAGGCCCGCCAGCAGGCTGCGGCGCTTGAGGCGCTGCGCCACACCGCGGGGGGTCAGGCGCGTGCCGTAGCGGCCGGGAAACAGCGCCAGCGCCAAAGGAGATGCCCCTTTGGCGGGCTGCGTCAGCATGCCCGTCAACTGCGGCCGCACGGCCAGCCAGTGGGTCAACGCCTCAATGGCGGATCGGCCCAAAGGCGCCGTGCGGCGCTTGTTGCCTTTGCCTTGCACCTGCACCTCAGCGTTGGCCAAATCGATCCAGCCGCGCCCGGCACGGGCCGCCTCGGTGCTGGCCACCACGTCCAGCCCGGTCAGCTCGGCAATGCGCAGGCCGCAGCCGTACAGCAGCTCGACCATGGCCGCGTCGCGGGCTTCCAGCCAGGGGTCGTCGTTGTCTTCTTCATGCTCAGCCAATTGCACCGCTTCGTCCACACCCAGCGCCTTGGGCAGGGGCTTGGCCACACGCGGGGCCCGCACATCGGCCACCGGGTTTTGCGGGATCAGGCCCTCGCGCCCCAGCCAGGTAAAAAACCCGCGCCAGCCCGACAAAATCAGGGCAATGCCGCGCCCGCTGCGCCCGGCGCTGTGCATTTGCGCCACCCAGCGGCGCACATGAGCGCTTTGCACCTGCAGCAAGGGCACTTGGGATGCCGCCGCCATCTCGGCCAGGCGTATCAAATCCAGTTGGTACAGGGTGCAGGTCCGCTCGGCCAGGCGCTTTTCAAAGCGCACATGGTCCAAATAGCGGCTCACCAGCGGGTCGGTGGTCGCCGCGTCCGTCATGGCCGCATCCGACACCATTCAAGCCTGCGGCTTTTGCAGCACCGACAAAGCTGCACCCGCCAGCTCGGCCAGACGCTCCAACAAATCGGTGCCCATCTGGCTGTTAAAGCGCTGGGCGTCAGGTGAGGCCAGCACCAGCAGGCCAAAAGCGGGTTGGCCCGGTGCCGCACGCAAAGCGAGCAGCGCCAAAGAAGCCGCCTGCGTGGGTTGGTCCAACCACTGCACCGCTTCGTAGCCCGAGTTCGGCCCAACGTAAGGCGTGTCCAATGAAGTGGCCAACACCTGCAGCGCTTCGGTCACACCCTGCGCATAAGCCGCTTGGGCGTGCGCGCCTTGCAGCGACCACAAACGCAAAGCCACCTGAGGCACCTGAAACAGATCGCGGATGTTGTCCACCGCCGAATCGGCCAATTGGTCGTGGGGCGTGACCAGCAACTCGCACGACCAACGGTGCAGCTTGTCGGTCAACACCATGTTTTCGTTGCCGTGCCGCATCATGTCCATGATGCGGTGCTCCAGGCCCTTGATTTTTTCGCGCAGCATTTGGGCCTGGCGCTCTTGCAAGCCCACGGTGCGGTGGCTTTGCGGGTGGGTCAGCTGCACCGTGGCCAAAAGCGAGGCGTGGCGCTCAAAAAAATCAGGCGTATTCACCAAATAATCGGCGATGTCGTCTTCGGTGATCGGGCTCATGGGTTCAGGCGTCGTCATGGGAAGCTCCAGAAATTCAAAAGGTCAAAGTGAGTCAGGCACGTCGATGCTGCCCTCAAAAACAGAAGTGGCGGGACCGGTCATCAGGACCGGACTTTCGGGCTGTCCAGCCCATTCAATCGTCAGTGGGCCTCCGTGGGTTTGAACATCCACACGTCTATCGAGCCAGCCTTGGCGAATGCCCGCCACCACCGCCGCACACGCTCCCGTGCCGCAAGCCAGGGTTTCGCCAGTGCCGCGCTCGAACACGCGCAGCTTGATCTGGGTGCGCGAAACAATCTGCATGAAACCCGCATTCACCCGTTTGGGGAAAGCCGGGTGATTTTCAATCCGTGGGCCTTGGGCCAGGACCGCAAAAGTGGCCACATCGTCCACCCGCTGCACCGCGTGCGGGTTGCCCATCGACACAACGCCCACGCGGGCAATGCCCAGATCGCCCAGCGCCAAGTCAAACACTGGCCAGCCGTTGACTTGGTCGCTGATGAGGCCCAGGGGAATGAAAGGCACGCGCTCCCAATCAAAGACGGGCGCACCCATGTTCACCGTCACACGGCCATCGGGGTTCATGGTGAGCTCAATCTCGCCTTGCTGCACCTTCACACGAACAGTGGTTTTGTCGGTCAGGCCCTTGTCGCGCACATAGCGCACAAAGCAGCGGGCCCCGTTGCCGCAGTGCTCCACCTCTCCGCCGTCGGCGTTGTGGATCACGTATTCAAAGTCCAGCCCGGGAGCGGGCGAGGGTCGCACGCTGAGGATCTGATCGGCGCCCACGCCAAAGTGGCGATCGGCCAAAAACCGGTACTGGGCCGCGTTCAGGCCCAGTCGGCCACGCGTCTCGTCGAGCACGACAAAATCGTTGCCCGCGCCGTGCATCTTGGTAAAGCGAATGTGCATGGGCGGGATTATCGCCCTTGGATGAAACTCAAGCCGCCTGATAATGGGGCATGGCACGCACATCCCAACTCCTGTACCCCCAACGCGAACCCGCCCCCCTGCGCCCTGCAGCCACCGTGCTGCTCATGCGCGACGGCCCTGGCGGGCTCGAAGTCCTGATGACCCGCCGCTCCATGACGGCCAGCTTTGCGCCCGGCGCCTACGTGTTCCCTGGCGGGGGCATTGATGCCGCCGATGCCCAGGCCCACGGCATGGCGCAGCGCCGTCCCAAACAAAGCGACTTGCACCTGACGCAAGCGATTGCCGCCATCCGCGAGAGCTTTGAAGAGCTGGGCATTTTGTTCGCCCGCCATGCCCAAGGGCGCTGGGCTGACAACGCTGACATTGCCCAGATCGACCGAAAAGCACCTTTTGCCACCCAATGCCAGGCCCGAGGCCTGACGCTGGCCGCCGATCAGGTGTTCGTGTTGGCCCACTGGATCACCGACCGCGACCTGCCGCGCCGCTTTGACGTGCCTTTTCTGGTGGCGCGCATGCCAGAAGGCCAAATCCCGGTGGCCGACGAATCTGAGCAGTTTGAGCCTGTCTGGGTGCGTCCACAAGACGCGCTGGAGCGCCATGCAGCAGGGCAATTCTTCATCATCTTCCCGACCATCCGCACACTGGAACGCCTCAAGGCCTTTGCCACGGTCGACGCGGTGTTGCAAGCCTGCGCCGTGAACGACGAACCCCTGTGGACCAGTTGCCCCCGCGCAGGTTGGCTGGCGGGCAACGAAGCGCGCTATATGGAACACGAAGCCCCGTTTGGCGAGTTGGCCCTGGTCACACCCGACGGGCAAATCCACCACCACCTGGACTGGCAAACCGATCAGCCGGTGCCCCTGCTCAAGAATGTGCAGCGCCTCACCGCCCCCAATCCCGGCATGATGACCGGCCCCGGCACCAACAGCTACTTGGTGGGCGACCCAAACACCGGCTACATCGCCATCGACCCCGGCCCGGCGGACATCGACCATCTGCAGCGGATGTGGCGTGCGGCAGGTGGACAAATCAAGGCCATTGTGTGCACCCACTCTCACCCGGACCATTCACCAGGCGCTGCGCCGCTGCAGGCACTGTGCACGAACAAGCCCCCCATCCTGGGCCTGTCTTCACGCCCCACCTCGCGCGCCAACAGCCGTTTCACGCCGGATCGCGAGCTGATCGATGGCGAAAAACTGGTGCTGCAAGGCCTGAGCTTGGATGGCGAGATCACCCACACCTTGCGTGTGGTGCACACCCCGGGCCATGCGGCCAACCATCTGTGCCTGGTACTCGAAGAAGACGGCTTGCTGTTCTCGGGCGACCATGTGCTCAATGGCAGCACCACCGTGATCGACCCGCCCGACGGCCACATGGGCGACTATTTGGACTCGCTGGACAAACTGGCCGCGGCCTGCGATGCCGGGGGGATTGAGTTCATCTTGCCCGCGCACGGCCATGTGCTGGGCTTTGCCCACCAGGCCATCACGCACCTGAAGGCGCACCGCCTCAAGCGCGAGGCCAAAATTGCTGCCGCCATGCAGGCCCTGCCCCAAGGCAGCCTGCAAGAGTGGGTGGAAAAAGCCTACGACGACGTGCCGCCCCGCCTGTGGCCCGTGGCGGCCCGATCGCTGCAAGCGCATGTGGACCACATCCGCGAACAAACCCTGTCTTGATTCGCCTTAAGCATTTTTGAAAGCATGGATGATTTCCTCTGAAGAAGGCATACGACTGGCCAAACGCGTGGCCGCTGAGCAACACTGCTCGCGCCGCGAAGCCGAAGCCCTGATCGTGGCCGGCGGCGTGCAAGTCGCCAGCAAAGTGGTGACCGACCCGGCCCGGCGTGTGCGGCCTGAACAAGCCGTTCAGGTCAACCGTTTGGTCTCCATGGCCGCCCTCGCCCCCATGACCTTGGCGCTGTTCAAGCCCGCCCACCGCGTGGCCAACTTGGCCT
>JBIKRC010000191.1:0-4551 GCA_044349375.1 Limnohabitans sp. | reverse complement strand
AGGTGGTCACGCTGTTGACCTGGCTCAGCAGCAACAAACCTGCGCTGAACAGCACCATGCCCAAGCGGATCATTTTCTGAGGGCCGACCCGGTCCATCACCCAGCCCAAAACCGGCCCGATGATGGCCGCCTCGACCGATTGAAGGGCGGCGGCACCGGACAAAGTGGTTTTGCTCCAACCCATCTCGTCGGACAGGACCGCGATGTACAGGCCCAGCGCTTGGGTCAGGAAAGCGGCCAGCAGAAACTGGATGCCACAGGCGGCACCCACCATGTGCCAGCCGTAAAACACCTTCACAAAGAATCTCCTGTGTGCAAACCATGCGCTGGTCTAAGGAGGGCTCTTTGAATGGGGACGGGCCAAACTGGCGGTGTCATGGGGGGTGCTTTTACATGGGGCATGGCTTGCCTGCATGTTGGCACGCCAGCAGCAAGTGGCATGTCCCGCATTAGACCGACTGTGCGCTCTCACTTGTACCTCGGCAGCAACAGAGTAGAAAAGTTTCTACGCCGAAGCCAGCAAGGTCGTGGCTGAACCTGCCGACCTGCTTTTAGGGTGTCGGATCAATAGGCGCGACAGTGAAGCTGGATACTGGCCATTGCAGACAGTGGATTGAATTAGTCTTGCTTGGGCTTGGGTCGCAAGTCTATTTTCAAGCGGGGCGCATCATTTTGCGTTGCGCCAGGCCAATGGGCATGTTCGACGTTGGCTGAGGCGACCATGCCCAGTTGTGGAGAACCGCAATCGAAGGAGCCTGTGGCGCTGGGCTTGTACATGTAGCACGCCAGGCGGCTCATGAGCTGCGAGAAAGTTTGGCGAAGCATGTGAAGGCCTTTGGGGATGAAAATCCGTCAATAAACGATATATACAGTATGCAGTTTATTTATCCCCTGTGGTTTTATCGTAAACCCTTGATTTTCATGGGATGTCAGCCTTTTTGAGCAGTCAATCCATGGGGTTCCGGCAGAGGCTACCGGATGCGCAGTGACGGCCGGGACATGCGGTGCAGCTTCTACAATCCACGACTATGCTGTCAGACATCTCCCAGAACACATCTTCCCCCTTGCTTGCCCAGCTCAACGACGAGCAGCACCGTGCGGTGGCCTTGCCGCCAGAGCATGCGCTGATCCTGGCGGGGGCGGGGTCGGGCAAGACGCGGGTGCTGACCACGCGCATCGCTTGGTTGCTGCAGACCTCGCAGGTCTCGCCGGGCGGCATTTTGGCGGTGACCTTCACCAACAAGGCCGCCAAAGAGATGAAGCTGCGCTTGCAGTCCATGCTGCCGGTGAACGTGAACGCCATGTGGATTGGCACGTTTCACGGGTTGTGCAACCGGTTTTTGCGGGCGCATTACCAACTGGCGGGTTTGCCCCAGACTTTTCAAATTTTGGACACACAAGACCAGTTGTCGGCCGTCAAGCGCTTGTGCAAGCAGTTCAATGTGGACGAAGACCGCTTTCCACCCAAGCAGGTGCAGTATTTCATCTCGGGTTGCAAAGAAGACGGCCAGCGCCCGGGCGATGTGCCGGTGCGCGATGACGAAACCCGCCGCAAGGTGGAGCTGTACCAGCTGTATGAAGAGCAATGCCAGCGCGAAGGCGTGGTGGATTTTGGCGAGCTGATGCTGCGCTCGTATGAGCTGCTGCGTGACAACGTGCATGTGCGCGAGCATTACCGCCGCAGGTTTCGCCACATTTTGGTGGACGAGTTTCAGGACACCAACAAGCTGCAATACGCCTGGCTCAAGCAGCTGGCGGGTTTGCCGGGTGAGGGCGGACAAGCATCAAGCGGTGGCGCGATCTTGGCCGTGGGCGACGACGACCAAAGCATTTACGCCTTCCGGGGTGCCCGCGTGGGCAACATGGCCGACTTTGTGCGCGAGTTTCAGGTGCAGCACCAGATCAAGCTCGAGCAAAACTACCGCAGTTTCAGCAACATCCTGGATTCGGCCAACCACCTGATCAGCCACAACAAGACCCGTTTGGGCAAAACCTTGCGCACCGATCAGGGCGCGGGCGAGCCGGTGCGGGTGGTGGAGTCGCCGTCTGACTTTGCCGAAGCCCAGTGGCTGGTGGAAGAGTTGCGCCAGTTGGTCAAGCAAGACGGCTTTGAGCGCAAGGAAGTGGCGCTGCTGTACCGCAGCAACGCCCAAAGCCGGGTGCTCGAAACCGCGCTGTTCAACGCCGGGTTTCCCTACCGCGTGTACGGCGGTTTGCGCTTTTTTGAACGCGCCGAAATCAAACACGCGCTGGCCTATTTGCGCCTGATGGAGAACCCCAATGACGACACCAGCTTTTTGCGGGTGGTCAACTTTCCGCCGCGCGGCATCGGGGCGCGCAGCATTGAGCAATTGCAAGACGCAGCGCGTGCCGCAGGCTGTTCACTGCACGACGCCGTGAGTGCCACCACCGGCAAGGCCGGGGCCAATCTGGCCGCGTTTGTGGCCATGGTCGATGTGCTGCGTGAGCAGACCGAGGGCATGACCTTGCGCGAGATCATCGATCTGGTGCTCGCCAAAACCGGGCTGGTGAACCACTACCGCGCCGAAAAAGAAGGCGCGGACCGGGTGGAGAACTTGGAAGAATTGGTCAACGCCGCCGAGAGCTTTGTCACGCAAGAAGGCTTTGGCCGCAGCGCGGTGGCCATGCCACAAGCTTTGTCGCAAAGCCCAGCAAGCCAGGGTTTGAGCGCTGCGTCAGCATCAGACCTGGGCACGATCGACGAGTTCAGCGAAGACGGCGTGATCATGAGCCCCTTGGCGGCATTCCTCACCCACGCTTCGCTGGAGGCAGGCGACAACCAGGCGCAGGCCGGGGAAGACGCGGTGCAGCTCATGACGGTGCACGCCAGCAAGGGCTTGGAGTTCGATGCGGTGTTCATCACCGGGCTGGAGGAAGGCCTGTTTCCGCACGAAAACGCCATGAACGATTTTGATGGGCTGGAGGAAGAACGCCGCCTGATGTATGTGGCCATCACCCGTGCCCGCAAGCGCCTGTACCTCAGCCATTCGCAAACCCGCATGCTGCACGGCCAGACCCGCTACAACCTGAAAAGCCGTTTTTTGGAAGAGCTGCCCGACGAGTGCCTGAAGTGGGTGACGCCCAAAAGCGCCGGGTTTTCGAACCTGGGCAGCGCGGGCGGTGGGAGCGGCCATGGCGCTGGGGCTTCGGGTGGCGGCTGGCCGCAAACTCCGGCCTTCAACCGCCACGTGCGTCCTGCCTGGGGCCAAAGCAGCCTGAGCACCGAGACCTACAAAAGCCCGCCCGTGCCGGTGCAAAAAGCCGAACCCGAGCACGGCATCAGCGCAGGTAAAAATGTGTTTCATGCCAAGTTTGGCGAGGGCAAAGTCTTGGCTGTTGAGGGCATGGGCACCGATGCCCGCGCCCAGGTCAACTTCCCGCGCCATGGCATCAAATGGCTGGCGCTGAGTGTGGCTAAACTCACGCTGGTGTGAGCCCTTTTGCGCCCCCTTTTTTTGCGGTCACTGCAAGCCAAGCTATTTTTGATGGAACTCTCAATCGATGAAAAAACATTTGGATCTGGGCTGTGGCCTGAAACCGCGCAACCCCTACCGGGCCGATGCGACCTTTGGCTGTGATGTGCGCGACATCGACCTGGCTGTGGAGAAGATTGGCTTTGATTACAAGCGTGTCAATCTCGTGGTCGAGCCTATTCCCTATCCCGATGGTTTTTTTGACTCGGTCTCGGCCTTTGATTTTCTGGAGCACATTCCAAGGCAAATGGTTTTGCCCAGCGGCGATGTGACCAATCCGTTCATCAACCTCATGAGCGAGATCCACCGTGTGTTGGTGCCTGGCGGGCGTTTGTTGGCATTTACGCCCGGTTATCCCAGAACAGAAGCCTTCACAGACCCTACCCATGTGAACTTCATCACCGAGAAAACGCACGAGTACTTTGTGGGGGCCAAGCCCAGCGGGGCCATGTATGGTTTTAAAGGGGCTTTCGAAGCCTTGCAAGTTCGTTGGGAAGCCCCTGCCAATGTTTATGATTTGAACCAGCCGCCTTGGCGCAAAGCCATGAGACGTGTCCACCGGAAATTTTTGCGAGGCGGCATGGCGCACATTCTTTGGGAGTTCGTGGCCATTGGCAAATAGTTCCAATGGATGCATGAACTCATCACCCGATCTTTGAGCAATGACTTTTAACCCGACCATTTTCATGAAAATCACCCAAGACACCGTTGTCACCATGCACCACAAAGTGGTGAACGCCCAAGGCCAGTTGCTCGACAAGACACAAGAGCCCACCGCTTACCTGCATGGGGGCTACGACAACACTTTCCCCAAAATTGAACAAGCGCTGGAAGGCCAGGAAGTGGGCTTCAGCACCACGCTCCAGCTGGCCCCGGCCGACGCCTTTGGTGAGCGCGACGAGAGCTTGGTTCAGACCATCCCCAAAAGCGAATTTCCACCGGGTGTGAAGGTGGGTGGGCAGCTGCGCGGGCGCTCTGCTGAGGGGCAGGAGCAGGTCTTCAATGTGGTGAAGATCAAGGGCGACAAGGTGATTCTGGACGCCAACCACCCCTGGGC
>JBIKRC010000190.1:0-4553 GCA_044349375.1 Limnohabitans sp. | reverse complement strand
AGCCATGAGCAAGCGAATCGTCAAATCAGACGGCAGGCTGGCCCATCCCGAACGGTTGATGACGTGAACGACTGTGCAAAAAATAGCCAATGCCAGCCACACATTTCGCTTTTTCAAAAACCCCAGCAAGCCAAAAATCAAGGCGATGACATAGCATTTGAACTCGTATGAAATCGACCACATCGACCCATTCACAGCGGCGTAATGGCTGCCCTCAAATACCTCCGGAATGGCCGGCTGCTTGAGGAACAACAAGGATTTGAGGTATTCGCCGACCCTGAACTGCACCCAGTAATCGCTGGCACCAAACGCAGGCCCGATCCACAACGCGCACACCAAAGAAGCCACCACAAAACCCGGGTAGATGCGCAAAATTCGGTGGGTCAAAAACACCGCCACCTGCGGCCGCTCTTGCCAACTCTTGACAATCAAATAGCCACTGATCAGCAAGAAGCTTTGCACCGCCATCTCGCCAAAAGAAATCGTCCCAAAAATTTGGGTCAACAGTTCATGGCGTCTGTCACCGTCCTGAAGTTCTGGCGCGTGCGACAGAATCACCAAACTGGCAAACAAAAATCGCAGGGCATTGAAGTTGTTTTTTTTATCGCGGGTAGGGCTCATAAAGGTTATGGAAGTGATGCACCTTGGAACCATGAACTGCCCACTGCAGCAGCGGTGACCTTCACGACGCAACGGGTTTTTAGTGAATATCTGGCTTATTTTATGAGCCGCCCCACACCACATGGCGATCGAGCGGCGATGGGAGCCTGGCGCAACAGCACTTTGGTGGTGTGCGTGTGCCGTGGCATTTGCGCTTGGGATAGGAGGATGCGGGCTGCACTCCAGCAGTGCGGATCAGGCCGGTCTTGGCTGGCCAGGCGGCAACTCGGCGCGCAGCGCAAAAGCCATTTGCAGCACGCCGGCCAACAGCCCCACCAACACGCCCACTTGCACGGCCCGGTTGTACGAACCCATGGCATCGAACACCAAACCGCCCCCCAAAGCGCCCATGAAACTGCCCAGCTGGTGGCTCATGAAAGCGACACCGCCGAGCATGGCTTGCCAACGCAAGCCAAAAGTTTCGCCGATGTAGCCGGTCACCAAGGGGGCCACGCCCAGCCACAAAAAGCCCATGATGGCGGCGAACACCAGCGTGTTCTCAGGCGTTGGCACCGACAGGAAATACCAAGCCAGACCGAACGAGCGCAGCACATAAATGCCGCCCAACAACAGCAGCTTGTTGTAACGCCCACCCGCCCATCCGAAAAACAAGCTGCCCAAAACGTTGAAGCCCCCAATCATGCCCAACGCTTGGGCGCTGAGCATCGGGTCCATGCCGCACAAATCGAGGTAGGACGGCAGATGCGTGGTCAAAAACACCAGCTGCATGCCGCAGACAAAATAGGCCAGTGTCATCACCGCAAAAGGCGGGTGTTTCAAGGCAAACCGGGCCATGTCAGTGGCATTGTCTTTTTCGCCCAGTGGTGAAGGCGGCAACGGCAAGGCATCCACCCGCCCGGCATACCAAGCGGCGGGCAAGATGATCAGAGCCATGACGACAAAACCACCCACGCCCACGCGCCACCCATACTCCTGCGACAGAAGCTGGCCAATGGGCGCCGCCATCAAGGCCCCCAAAGAACCCGCAGCGGACACGATGCCCAGCACCGTGCTGCGCAAGGCAGGCGACACCGGTCTGGAGGCCACGGCCATGGCGATGGCCGATCCGTTGCAGGCCATCGCCGCGCCAATGGCCACCCCAGCGCCCAGGATCACACCCAGCAGGCCTTGCGCTAGGCACAGCAAAGTCATGCCCAGGATGTAAAGCACCGCACCCGTCATCATGAGGGGCCGGTAACCGATGCGCACGGCCAAAGCCCCGGCAAAGGGCTGCAAAAACCCCCAGGCCAGGTTTTGCACCGCGATGGCCAGCGTGAACTGGGACACTGAAATGCCAATGTCTTGGGTCAAGGCCGGCATGAAGACGCCCAGGCTTTGACGCAGGCCCATGCTGACCGACAGCATCAGCGCAGCGCCGATCAGGATGGGCAAGCCCGGGCGCAATGCGGTCAAGAGGTTCATGGTGTGCTTCGGTTGTGCTTGAAGACACTTTACCCACACCCACCCCAGTCCGGTGGCCTTTGCGCGACAGGCCACGCGCAGCCCTGCCTTAGGCTGCGCTGGCTGGGCCACGCGCTGCAAAGCTCAGATGTGGCCTGGCTTCAAACGCGTGATTCATCCCGCAAAAGCAGATAATTGCCGATCCATCCTCCTGAAAATTCTGCCCATGCGCACCACCTTCAACTACAAGCACCTGTACTACTTCTGGGTCGTGGCCAAAGAAGGTGGCATCACCCGGGCGGCCGACAAGCTCGACATGGCGGTGCAAACCGTGAGCGCCCAGGTGCGGGAACTGGAGCGCTCCCTGGGCTACGCCTTGCTCAAACCCGCGGGTCGCGGCCTGGTGCTGACCGATGCCGGGCTGGCCGCCATGCAGCAAGCCGACCAGATTTTTCAGTTGGGCGAAAACCTGCCCGCGCTGGTTCGAGATGCGGTCAGTTCACCCACCGTCCGACTGGCCGCGGGCATCTCGGACGGCTTGCCCAAACTGGTGGTGCGCCGCATCATGCAGCCCGTGATGGGTGAACCTCATTTGCGCTTGCTCTGCCACGAGGGTGAATTCGACGAGCTGCTGGGTGACTTGGCCCTGCACCGTTTGGACGTGGTGCTGTCAGACCGCCCCGCGCCGGGCAACGCCAACATCAAGCTCTACAACCATGCGCTGGGCACATCCCCAGTCTCTTGGTATGGCACGGCCTCACTGGTCAAGTTGGCCAAAAAGAAATTCCCAGCCAGCCTGGCCGAAGTGCCGGTGCTGCTGCCGACTGGCCACACCGCGGTGCGCGCCCGACTGGACCATTGGTTTGAACAACAGGCCATCCGCCCGCGCATCGTGGGCGAGTTCGAAGACAGCGCTTTGCTCAAGACCTTTGGCGAAAGTGGCATGGGGGTGTTCCCGGCCGCTGAGTGGGTGCACGACGAGCTGCTGGCGCACTACGACGTGCAGCGCCTGGGCTCTTGCGAAGGCGTGAAGGAAAACTTTTTTGCCATAGGCACCGAAAAGAAAGTGCAACACCCCCTGGTGCAGCGACTCTTGCAGGCCAACGTCGCGGCCCATTGAGACACGCAGGCACCGCTGCTTCAGAAGTGAAAAAGCCCCCAGGGCATGTCGTCACCCTATAGGCTTGTTCAAGAACGCAGCGCGTCAGGCTTTGGATGAGCGCACACTCAACAACATGGTCACAGCCAAGATGCCGACCACCACACCCAGCGAAATGCTCACCGGAATCTTGAAGACATCGATCAAGCACATCTTGGTGCCGATGAACACCAGAATCACGGCCAGGCCGTAGTTCAGCAGGTGGAACTTGTTGGCCACTGCCGCCAGCAAAAAATACATGGCACGCAAGCCCAGAATCGCGAACACGTTGCTGGTCAACACGATGAAGGGGTCCGAGGTGATCGCAAAAATCGCCGGGATCGAATCCACTGCAAAGATCACATCGGTCAAGGCGATCAAGCAGATCACCATGAACAAGGGCGTGGCGATCTTCTTGCCGTTTTCCATCGTCCAGAAATTTTCACCATCGTAGTTTTGACTGACAGGCAGCAGCTTGCGCAGCAGCTTGAGCGCCGGGTTGTCGTCCAGATCAGGTTCCTTGCCTGCAGCCCACCACATCTTCACCCCCGTGAGGATCAGGAAAGCACCAAACACATAGAGCACCCAATGGAACTCGGCCAGCAACCAGCCACCCACCAAAATCATCACCGTGCGCAACACGATGGCACCAATGATGCCGATCATCAGCACGCGCTTCTGGAAATGGGTCGGCACGGCGAAGTAGGTGAAGATCATCAGGAAGACAAAAATGTTGTCCACCGCCAATGATTTCTCGATCAGGTAACCGGTGAGGAATTCCAGCGACTTGGTGTTCGCCAGCTCCACCGAACCGGTAGTGTCCTTGATGGCCCACCAGAACAAGCCGTTGAACAAAAAGCTCAAGGCGATCCAGATCAGCGACCAGTTGAGCGCCTCTTTGACGCCAATGTCCTGGGCCCCTTGCTTTTTGAGCACCACAAAATCGACGAACAGCGACACCAACACAATGGCGACAAAAGTGGCCCATAACCAAAGGGGAGCAACGGTTTCCATAAAGACCTTTCAAATCCGACAAGACTTATTCAAAGCACCGGTTCGACACACATGCCAACAACCATCTGTTCAAAGGTTTGAAGTCTAGGGCAGAAGGAGCAATTTTTTTCTGAGTCAGATGGATTTATAGTTCGTAAAAAATGGAGTGTTTGGCTGAATTATTCTGCTGAAATGTTTTTTAAAGCCCCCATGAAAAAACCGCCAGGCCCTTGAGGGCACTGGCGGTTTGTTTCGTGCAGCGGGCGCTGCAGGCTTTACTTCTTGTCGCTGAAGTAGCCCGAGGTCACTTTCCAGCGGCCGTCGGTGATTTGCGACATGCGCGAGGCGTTGCTGCCCAAAC
>JBIKRC010000189.1:0-4593 GCA_044349375.1 Limnohabitans sp. | reverse complement strand
AAGTGCCAGGTGCCCCAGTAAAAGTCCAGAAAGTCGACCACGTAGCCGTGCAGCAGGCGGTCGATGACGTTGCCAATCGCGCCGCCCAAAATCAGCGAGATGGCCAGGCTGAACAGTTTTTGGCCAGGGTGGGCACGCAGCATCCAGACCATGAAGATGGCCGCGGCCACGCCGATACTGGTGAAAAACCAGCGTTGCCAGCCGCCCGCACCCGCCAGGAAGGAGAAGGCCGCACCGTGGTTGTGCACCCGCACCAAGTTAAAAAACGAGGTGATGGGCGTGCTGTCGCCCAACTGGAAAGCGCCAAGCACCAGCACCTTGGTGAACTGGTCGAGCAGCAGCACCAAGAGGGCAATGCCCAGCCAGACCCACAGGCTGGGGCGGTTGCTGTTTTTGAATTTGTTGGCCATGGGTGCGGGTCCTTGGGGTGCGTCAGCTTCAGGCCACCAAGCGGGTTTCGCCAGCGCCATGCAGGTTGCTCACGCAGCGGCCGCAAATGGTGGGGTGGTCGGCGTTGTGGCCCACGTCGTCGGCATAGTGCCAGCAGCGCTCGCATTTGGTGGCTTGGCTGACCGCTACTTGCACCGCAAGGCTGTCGCCCGCTTGCAAAGTCACTTTGGAGGTGATGAACACGAACTTGATGTCTGCGCCCAAACTGGCCATCAGGGCGTGGTCAGCCGCAGGCGCGCTCAAGGTGATTTCGGCTTGCAACGATGCGCCCACTTGGCCGTCTGCACGCAGGTTTTCGATGTCTTTGTTCACCAGATCGCGGATCTCTCGGATGCGCGCCCACTTGGCCAAGAGTGCTTCGTCGGCCGTGCCGAAGTCGCTGAAGGTTTCCAGGAAGATGGATTCCGATGTGCCGAATGTGCCCCAGGCTTCTTCGGCCGTGAACGACAAAAACGGCGCCATCCAGCGCAGCATGCCGTGGGTGATGCGGTAGAGCGCGGTTTGTGCGCTGCGGCGTGCCAGCGACTTGGGGGCGGTGGTGTACAGGCGGTCTTTCAGCACGTCCAGATAAAACGCGCCCAAGTCTTCCGAGCAATAAATCTGCAGCTTGGAGACCACGGGGTGGAATTCGTACATGTCGAAGTGGGCGCGGATATCGGCTTGCAGCTGCGCGGCGCGGGCCAGCGCAAAGCGGTCGATTTCGAGCAGCTGGTCGTCGGGCACGGTGTCTGTGGCGGGGTCGAAGTCGCTCACGTTGGCCATCAAGAAGCGCAGCGTGTTGCGGATGCGGCGGTAGCTGTCTACCACGCGTGCCAGGATTTTTTCATCGATGTTCAGGTCGCCCGAGTAATCGGTGCTGGCCACCCACAGGCGCACAATTTCTGCGCCCATTTTGGAGGTGATGGTTTGCGGGTCCACCGTGTTGCCCAGCGACTTGCTCATCTTGCGACCTTGGCCATCGGTGGCAAACCCGTGCGTCAAGAGGCCCCGGTAAGGTGCACGGCCATACAAGGCGCAGCCCAGCAGCAGCGAGCTATGGAACCAGCCGCGGTGCTGGTCGTGGCCTTCCAGATACAGGTCGGCTTCAGGGCCTTCGGTGTGGAAGGGCGGCACGCCGTAAGCATCTTTGTGGCTGCCGCGCAGCACATGCTGGAAGGTGGAGCCCGAGTCGAACCAGACTTCCAGAATGTCGGTGCTCTTGGTGTAGCTGGGCGCGTCGGCCGCACCCAAAATCTCTTCCACCGTCACGCGGCTCCAAGCTTCGATGCCGCCTTTTTCGACGATGTCAGCGGCTTGGTCCAGGATGGCCATGGTGTTGGGATGCAGTTCGCCCGAGTCCTTGTGCAGAAAGAACGGCACGGGCACACCCCAGCTGCGCTGGCGCGAGATGCACCAGTCGGGCCGGTTGGCGATCATGTCGCGCAGGCGGGTCTTGCCGTTCTCGGGGTAGAACTGCGTTTGCTCGATCGCGTCGAGCGCCAGCTGGCGCAGGGTCTTGGGCGCTTTGTCTTGGGTGAACACGCCCTCGCCCTCGTCCATGCGCACAAACCATTGGGCGGCAGCGCGGTAGATGACGGGGGTTTTGTGACGCCAGCAGTGCGGGTAGCTGTGGGTGATTTCCACCGTGGCCATCAGGCGGTCGCTTTGGCCCAGCACCTCGATCACGCGGGCACAGGCTTTCCAGATGTGCTGGCCGCCGAAGAAAGGCAGCTCTTCGGCGTACACGCCATTGCCTTGCACCGGGTTGAGGATGTCGTCGTAGGCCAGGCCGTTGGCGATGCAGGAGTTGAAGTCGTCCACGCCGTAGGCGGGGGACGAGTGCACGATGCCGGTACCGTCGGTGGCGGTCACGTACTCGGCAAGGTATAGGGGCGATTTGCGGCGGTAGCTGTATGGGCCACCTTCGTCAGCGCTCACGGTGTCGTGCAGCGGGTGGCGGAACACCAGGCCGCGCAACTTCTCGCCCACAGCGGTGGCGATCACGGTGCCTTGCAGCTTGTAGCGCTCCAGGCATTTCTCGACCAAGCTGGCGGCCAGCAGCAGCACGCCGCGTGGTGTGTCCACCAGGGCATATTCCAGCTCGGGGTGGGCGTTGAGCGCTTGGTTGGCGGGAATCGTCCAGGCGGTGGTGGTCCAGATGACAGCAAAGGCCTTTTTGCTGCCCTCGCCAGGCAGCTGGGCCAGGCCAAAGGCGGCAGCCAGCGCGGCGGTGTTGTCGGCTTCAAAGGCCACGTCCAGCGTGTCGCTCTTTTTGTCGGCGTATTCGATCTCGAATTCGGCGAGCGACGAGCCGCAGTCAAAGCACCAGTAAACGGGTTTGAGGCCGCGGTAAACAAAGCCACGCTCGATCACGCGTTTGAAGGCACGGATTTCACCGGCTTCGTTGGCAAAGTCCATGGTGCGGTAAGGGCGCTCCCAGTCGCCCAGCACGCCCAGGCGTTTGAAGTCTTCGCGTTGCTGGCCGATTTGCTCGGTGGCAAAGGCGCGGCTCTTGGCCTGCATGTCGTCCCGGCTCAGCTTGCGGCCGTGCAGTTTTTCGATCGCGTTTTCGATCGGCAGGCCGTGGCAGTCCCAGCCGGGGATGTATTGCGCGTCAAAGCCCGCCAATTGTTTGGACTTGACGATCATGTCTTTGAGCACTTTGTTCAGCGCATGGCCGATGTGCAGCTTGCCGTTGGCATAAGGCGGGCCGTCGTGCAGCACGAACAGCGGGGCACCTTGACGGGCAGCACGCAGTTTTTTGTAGAGGCCGCCGTCGTTCCACTCGCCCACCCAGCCCGGCTCGCGCTTGGGCAGGTCGCCGCGCATCGGGAACGGGGTGTCCATCATGTTGATGCGGGTGTCGGGGTTCTGGGTTTTGTCGGTCATGGTGCGTCAAGTCGAGAGGGCTTCGACAAGCTCAGCCCGAGCGGTGGGCCGTTCGGAGAGATCAAGAGGGGGTGGGCCGTTGAGGTCGTTTGCCCTGAGCCTGTCGAAGGCAGCAAACGAGGGCCAGAGCGTCAAATTCGGTCGCGGGTGGTTTGGCGGCTGGTTTCACCATGACGCGAAGCAAACCACGCCTGTGCATCGTCACAGTCTTTGGCGATGCCCTTTGTCAGGGCTTCCAGACCGTCGTATTTAAGTTCGTCGTGTAATTTATGCAGCAAGTCCACCCGAATGATTTTACCGTAGCCCCCTTCAGCCCCCAGATGGGCAGGCCAGTCGAAGGCATGCGTCTCGAGCAGCACGCGCCCACCGTTGACGTCATTCGGGTCCAGTGAGGGGCGGATGCCCAGATTGGCCACGCCCCGCAATGGGTGATCGGCCAGGCCATGCACCTCGACCACGAAGATGCCGCTGGCGGCCGGCTTGCGGTGCGTAAAGCGCAAATTCAGCGTGCGAAAGCCGTCGCCTGCGCCTTGGGCTGTGGCCGCCAACTCGCGACCCAGCTTGCGCCCGTGCACCACATGGCCACTGATGCTGTATGGGCGGCCCAGCAGGGCCTGCACTGCGGGCAGGTCGCCTTTGGCCAGCGCCTCGCGCACGGCCGAGCTGGACACGCGCAGGCCGCGCACCTCGTAGCTGTTCATGCGGGCCACGTCAAAGCCCAGGCTTTGCCCGGCAGCGTCGAGCATGGCGTAGTCGCCAGCCCGTTTGGCGCCAAAGCGGAAATCGTCACCCACCAGCACATAGCGCACGCCCAGGCCGCGCACCAGCACCTGCTCAATGAAGTCTTGGGGTGACTGGCTGGCCAGCCGGGCGTCAAAGGGCACCACCACCACTTGGTCCACGCCGCAGCGCTCCAGTTCTTGCAGTTTGTCGCGCATTGTGGCGATGCGGGCCGGGGCCAGATCGGGCTGGTGGAGGGCCTTGGCAAAGTAGTCGCGCGGGTGCGGCTCGAAGGTCATCACGCAGCTGGGCACGCCCCGATGGGCCGCTTCGCTGCGCAGCAGGGCCAGCATGGCCTGGTGACCCCGGTGTACGCCGTCAAAGTTGCCGATGGTCAAGGCGCAAGCGGGGGCCAGATCGGGATGGTGGAAGCCTCGGTAAACCTTCATGTCGCTCGTCATGTCCTGCCGTTGATCCGGCACAAGCGCCAGCATTCACGGTATTGTCAATGTAAGAGGGTATATTGTGACTGAGCCCGATCCCGCTGGCGGCGGC
>JBIKRC010000188.1:0-4641 GCA_044349375.1 Limnohabitans sp. | reverse complement strand
CTTTGTCCCCGTCCGGGGTCGTGTCCAAGGTGCTTTCGGTGGCCATATGCTCTAGAATCAGGTTTCGTTTAGTTAAACGAGTTTAACAATGCGTAATTTAAAGCGCGATTCAATGCGTGATTCGGCCCTGGTGAACACGGCTTTGAATGACGGAACAAACAGGTAAACATCATGAAATTGGCGACCTACAAAGATGGCTCACGCGATGGACAACTGGTGGTGGTCTCGCGCGACCTGAGCACCGCACATTATGCGACCGGCATCGCCAGCAAGTTGCAGCAGGTGCTGGACGACTGGAACTTTTTGGCCCCCCAGCTCGAAGACCTGTACACCACGCTCAACCAAGGCAAAGCCCGTCACGCTTTCCCGTTTGACCCGGCGCAATGCATGGCCCCGCTGCCCCGCGCCTACCAGTGGGCCGATGGCTCCGCCTACATCAACCATGTGGAGCTTGTCCGTGCGGCGCGCAACTCCGAAGTGCCCGCCAGTTTTTACACCGACCCGCTGATGTACCAAGGCGGCAGCGACGACTTTATCGGCCCTTGCGACCCTGTGGTCTGTGCCAGCGAGGCATTTGGCATCGACTTCGAGGCCGAGATCGCTGTCATCACCGGCGATGTGCCCATGCAGACCAGCGCCGACGATGCGATCGAGAGCGTGCGCCTGCTCTTGCTGGCCAATGACGTGAGCCTGCGCAACCTGATTCCTGCCGAGCTGGGCAAAGGTTTTGGCTTCTTGCAAAGCAAACCCGCCACCGCCTTCAGCCCCGTGGCCGTAACGCCCGACGAGCTGGGTGACGCCTGGCAAGGTGGCCGCGTGCACCTGACGCTGCAGTCCACCTGGAACGGCCGCAAAGTGGGCATGTGCGAAGCCGGCCCCGAAATGACCTTCCACTTCGGCCAATTGATTGCCCACATCTGCAAAACCCGGAACGTGCGTGCAGGCTCCATCGTGGGCAGCGGCACCGTGAGCAACAAGAGCGTGGAAGTCAACGGCAAACCCGAGTGGCCCAAAGGCTACAGCTGCATTGCCGAAAAGCGCGCCATCGAAACCATCCTGGACGGCAAGCCCGGCACCGAATTCATGAAGTTCGGCGACACCATCCGCATCGAGATGAAGGGCCAAAACGGCGAGAGTTTGTTCGGGGCGATTGAGCAGGAAATCGTGCCGCTGGCTAGCTGAGCCAAGGGTTCAAAAGCGCCACGCCGGTCGCTTCAAAATCCGGCACGTTGCGCGTCACCACCGTGAATTTATGCTCAAGGGCGGTAGCTGCAATCATTGCGTCCCGGTCAGAGCGCGGATTAGGGATGTGCAGCGCCGCACACACGGGTGCGGTGCTTTCTGCAAATGGCAAAATGCGGCCCGCAAAAGCGGCGCGAACCCCACCAAGCCAATGGCGCAAAGCGCTGCCTTGTGGAGGCGTTTTGCGCTCCAACGCTTGAATACCCAATTCCAGCTCGAGCAGCGTGATGGCTGACAAAAACAGCTGGTTGCTGGGCTGCCCAGCGGCCCATTGGCGCACTGCCATGGAAGGGTTGGGCTTGCCTTGGCGCAATTCGGAAATGACGTTGGTATCCAGAACAAACATGGATCGCCTTCAGTCCAGGGTCGCGGCCTGAATCTGAATCCCCAGTTTGGGCGGATCGAAATCGAAGCCTTCACCGCCCGGAATGCCGTCCATCACCTCTAGCAAAGACGGCGCTGCCTTACCGGCCATTCGGTAGTAGTCGTCGATTTTGAGCAATGCAAACGCGGGGCGGCCCCGGTCGGTGATGAACACAGGACCATCCACCGCGGCGCGTTTGGCGGCCGACACGTCTCGTGTGAAGTCGCGGCTTGAAAACGTGTGAATGCTCATGTTCGACTCCAAATGACTAAATGTCTGTATGTTACGACAATTGCTTGGCTTGTCAATGCTCAGGGTTTGCTGTGCTGGATACCGTGCAGTAACGTGAAGCGTAAAAAAGCTTTTTACGCTTCACAAATGAAGCGTAAATCCAGCGAATGCGCTTTAGCCGATAGATTCCGGCTCAAAAAAGTGTTGTGCGCCGAATATGGCGTGTCTACAATGTAGATACACAAGGGGAGGATGTCATGGAAGCTGTGATTCGCAAATGGGGCAATAGCCCTGCATTGCGCCTGCCAGGCGCAGTCATGAAGTCGGCCGCATTCGACTTGGAGCAGCACGTCATCATCACGGCAACGAAAGGTCGAATCGTCATCGAGCCCGCTACCCAGCCTGAGTACAAATTAGAAGACCTGTTGGCAGGCATGACCGACGAGAACGCCCACGATGTGGTGGACTTTGGCGGGCCAGTTGGGCAGGAAGCCCTCTGATGGTTACGCGAACCTATGTGCCCGAAGCCGGTGACATCGTTTGGCTGGAATTTGACCCTCAAGCCGGGCATGAACAGGCAGGCCACCGTCCCGCCTTGGTGCTGAGCCCAGCGGCATACAACGCCAAAAAAGGCTTGATGGTGTGCTGTCCCCTGTCTACCCAAATCAAAGGTTACCCCTTTGAAGTCCAGACCTTGATCGACGGTAAACCGGGTGTTGTGCTGTCCGATCAGGTCAAATCATTGGACTGGCGCGTTCGCCAAGCCAAAAAGAAAGACGCGGTGCCCGAAGAAGTGCTTCAGGATGTCCGCGCCAAGATCAAGGCCTTGCTGCAAATCGGATGAATCAGCCCAGCTTCTTCATCAACAAAGCATTAACCTGCCCCGGATTCGCCTTGCCCTTGCTGGCTTTCATGATCGGGCCGACCAAACCGTTCAGGGCCTTGGCGTTGCCGGCCTTGAACTCTTCCACGTTCTTGGGATTGGCGGCCAGCACGTCGTCGATGATCTTTTCCAGCTCGCCGGTGTCGTTCATCTGCTTGAGGCCTTTGGCTTCGATGATGGCGTCGACTTCGCCCTCTTTGTTCCACAGACCTTCAAACACCTGACGCGCTGCGTTGTTGCTGATGGTGTTGTCGCTGATGCGGCCGATCAGGGTGGCCAGTTGCGCGGCGCTCACCGGCGATTGCTCGATGCTCAATTCGCTGGCATTCAGGCGGCGTGAGACTTCGCCCATGATCCAGTTGCTGGCCAGTTTGGCTTGACCGCAGGCTTTTGCCGTGGCTTCAAAGTAGGCGGCGACCGCTTTGCTTTGCGTCAGCTGTGTGGCGTCGTATTCGGGCAGGGCGTAGTCCTTGACGAAGCGCTCCGCCATCACGCGGGGCAACTCGGCCATTTCGCTTTTCACGCGCTCCACCCAGTCGCGGCCGATCACCAGCGGCGGCAGGTCCGGGTCGGGGAAGTAGCGGTAGTCGGCGGCGTCTTCCTTGGTGCGCATGGCGCGGGTTTCGCCCGTGTCGGGGTCGAACAGCACCGTGGCTTGCTGGATGGCGTGGCCGTCTTCAATCTGGTCGATCTGCCAGCGCACTTCGTAATCGATGGCCTGCTGCATGAACTTGAAGCTGTTCAGGTTCTTGATTTCGCGGCGTGTGCCCAAAGGTGCACCGGGTTTGCGCACCGACACGTTGGCGTCGCAACGGAAACTGCCCTCTTGCATGTTGCCGTCACAAATGCCGATCCAGGTCACGATTTTGTGCAGCTCTTTGGCGTAGGCCACGGCTTCGTCGCTGCTGCGCATGTCGGGCTGCGTCACGATTTCCAAGAGCGGTGTGCCGGCGCGGTTCAGGTCAATGCCCGACTGACCAATGAAGTCTTCGTGCAGCGATTTGCCCGCGTCTTCTTCCAGGTGGGCACGCTCCAGGCGCACGGTTTTGCGAACGGTCTCTTTGCCTTCTTCCAAAAAGAACGACACCTCACCGCCTTGCACCACCGGGATCTCGAACTGGCTGATCTGGTAGCCCTTGGGCAGGTCGGGGTAGAAGTAGTTTTTGCGCGCAAAAATGCTGCGCTCAGCGATGTGCGCGTTGATGGCCAGACCGAACTCGATGGCGCGTTCCACAGCGCCCATGTTCATCACCGGCAGCGTGCCGGGCAGGGCCATGTCCACCGCGCAGGCCTGCGTGTTGGGCTCGGCACCAAACGCCACCGATGCGCGGCTGAAAATCTTGCTTTTGGTTGAGAGTTGGGCGTGTGTTTCGAAGCCGATGACGACTTCGTAGCCTTGGACGAGTTTGCTCATGTCAGATGCCCTTCGGCTTGCGAAGGTGGAAATCGGTCGCTTGTTGCAATCGGTGCGCGGCGTTCAGCAACTGGGCTTCCTTGAAGTAGTTGCCGATCAGCTGCAGGCCAACGGGCATATTGCCCGCGCCAAAGCCTGCAGGCACGCTCATGCCGGGCAGACCAGCCAGCGAGGCAGGCAGCGTGAAGATGTCGGCCAGGTAGTCGGCCACCGGGTCGCCCGCGTTTTCGCCAAACTTCCAGGCCACAGACGGAGCCACGGGGCCAGCGATGACGTCGCACTCTTTGAACGCGTTTTGGAAATCGTCGGCGATCATGCGGCGGATTTTTTGGGCTTGCAGGTAGTAGGCATCGTAGTAGCCGTGGCTCAACACGTAGGCACCCGTCATGATGCGGCGCTTGACCTCGTTGCCAAAGCCTTCGGCGCGGGTCTTTTTGTACATGTCCACCAGGTCGGTGTAGTCCTTGGCGCGGTGGCCGAACTTCACGCCGTCAAAGCGGCTCAGGT
>JBIKRC010000187.1:0-4643 GCA_044349375.1 Limnohabitans sp. | reverse complement strand
GTCCGGAAAGCATCAAAGATGCCACCGAAGGCCAAAATTACAGCTTGGCGCTTTGCATGAAGCTGTCGAAACGCGCTTCAGTGAAGCGGAACCACAAGTTGGACTCTGCACGGAACTTGGAATAGTCTTCGTAGACTTTTTTCCAGCCAGGGTTTTTGGCCGACAACTCGCTGTAAAGGGCCATGGATTCCTTGAATGCCGCGTCCATCACGGGCTTGGGGAATGCGACCAGCTTGGTTTTGTTGGCCACCAGTTGCTTCAAGGCACCTGGATTGCGCGCATCGTACTTGGCTTGCATTTCCGTGTGCGCATACGCAGCAGCGCACTCGACAATCGCTTTATACTCGGGCGACAGGGTGTCATAGGCCTTTTGGTTGATGTACAAGTCCAGCTGGGGACCGCCTTCCCACCAGCCGGGGTAGTGGTAGAAAGGCGCCACTTTGAAGAAGCCCAGCTTTTGGTCATCGTAAGGACCGACCCACTCTGCCGCATCGATCGTGCCTTTTTCCAGCGCTTGGTAAATCTCGCCGCCAGGAATGTTTTGGGGCACGCCGCCCAAACGCTCGATGACTTTGCCTGCAAAGCCGCCCACGCGGAATTTCAGACCTTTGTAATCGTTGACAGTCTTGATTTCCTTGCGGAACCAGCCACCCATCTGGGCACCTGTGTTACCCATGGGGAAGCTCATGATGTCGTATTGCTTGTAAAACTCGCGCATCAGCTTCAAGCCGTTGCCATCGTACATCCAAGCCGACATTTGGCGGCTGTTCAGGCCAAACGGAATGGCGCAGCCCAAAGCGAATGTCTCGTCTTTGCCAAAATAGTAATAAGGCGCGGTGTGGGCCATTTCGACCGTACCATTTTTCACCGCATCCACGATGCCGGGCATGGGGACCAACTCACCAGCAGCATGCACTGAAATTTCAAATTTTCCGCCAGTCAACTCCTTGACTTTCTTGGAAAAGGTTTCAGCAGCGCCATAGATGGTGTCCAAGGCCTTGGGAAAACCCGAAGTCAGACGCCAGCGCAAGTTCGTTTGCGCGTGAACCAAGGCAGGCGCGGCACCAGCGGCCAGCACGCCAGCCAAACCAGTGTTTTTAATGACGGAACGACGATCCATGAATGGACTCCTATTGAAAAATTAAGGACACACCCGGGACACCCGGGCATTGACTCTCAAGTCGATGTGTATTGTAGGAAGCTGTGGAACCCCCAAAGACAGGGGTTTACCCTTTTAATCGGGATTGAAATTCAAGAAAGTTGAAATAACAGCAAAAATTGAAAACTTTTCAAGCCCTTTTAAATTGAATTCAATCGGGCCAACGCTGTCGTATAGCGTTCTCTATGCCCACCGCATCCAACCCTTGCAATGCCAGCAGCTTGGCCGGGTCCCCATGCTCGATGAAGACATCGGGCAAGCCCAGTTGCAACACCGAGCGCTGCAGGTTCAGCTGCTGCAAGGCCTCGCCCACCGCGCTGCCCGCGCCGCCCATGGTGCAGCCCTCTTCCAACGTCACCAGACGCTCGTGGCTTTGCGCAATTTGCGCCAGCAATTCCACATCCAGCGGCTTGACCCAGCGCATATTGACCACCGTGGCATTGAGCTTTTCAGCGGCCTGCAAGGCCGGGGCCAGCAAGGTGCCAAAGACCAAAATGGCCAGCTTCTCCCCCTGACGGCGCACTTCGCCTTTGCCAAAAGGCAAGGTGTCCAAGTCGCGGCCGGGCAGGGTGCCCACGCCTGCGCCGCGCGGGTAACGCACCGCCACCGGGTGGTTTTGCGCGTAAGCGGTGCTGAGCAACTGACGGCATTCGCGCTCGTCGGCCGGACAAGCCAAGCTCATGTTGGGGATACAGCGGATGAAAGCGATGTCGTAAGCACCAGCGTGGGTGGCTCCGTCAGCCCCCACCAAACCGGCACGGTCAATCGCAAACACCACCGGCAAGTTTTGCAGCGCCACATCGTGGATGAGCTGGTCGTAGCCGCGCTGCAAAAAGGTCGAGTAAATTGCCACCACAGGTTTGAGGCCCTCGCAGGCCAGGCCTGCGGCAAAGGTCACGGCGTGCTGTTCGGCAATGCCCACGTCGTAATAACGTTTGGGAAAGCGCTGGTGAAACGCCACCATGCCCGAGCCCTCGCGCATGGCGGGCGTGATGCCCACCAGGCGCTGGTCTTTTTCGGCCATGTCGCACAGCCACTGGCCAAACACCTGGGTGAAGGTGGTTTTGGCGGGCGTGGTGGCAGGCACCAGGCCCACATTCGGGTCAAACTTGCCGGGGCCGTGGTAGGCCACCGGGTCGGCTTCGGCCTTTTCATAGCCTTGGCCTTTTTTGGTCACCACATGCAAAAACTGCGGGCCGCTCAAGTGCTTGATGTTTTCCAGTGTCGGGATCAGCGACTCCAGGTCGTGCCCGTCGATCGGGCCGATGTAGTTGAAGCCGAATTTCTCAAACAACGTGGCGGGCACCACCATGCCTTTGGCGTGTTCTTCCAGTCGCTTGGCCAGCTCAAACAAGGGAGGTGCGTTCTTCAGCACGTTCTTGGCCCCAGCCTTGGCGGCCGAGTAAAAACGCCCACTCATCAGTTGCGCCAAATAGCGGTTGAGCGCGCCCACGGGTGGGCTGATCGACATGTCGTTGTCGTTCAGGATCACCAGCAATTTGCACTCTTCCACACCCGCGTTGTTCAACGCTTCAAAGGCCATGCCAGCGGTCATGGCGCCGTCGCCAATCACCGCAATCGAATGCCGCGACTCGCCTTTTTGGCGGGCCGCCACAGCCATGCCCAGGGCAGCCGAAATGCTGGTGGACGAGTGCGCCGTGCCAAAGGTGTCGTATGCGCTTTCATCGCGGCGCGGAAAGCCCGACAAACCTTCGAACTGTCGCAGCGTGGGCATGCGCGCGCGGCGACCCGTGAGGATTTTGTGCGGGTATGTCTGGTGGCCCACGTCCCAGACGATGCGGTCTTCGGGGGTGTTGAACACATAGTGCAAAGCCACCGTCAACTCCACCGTGCCGAGGTTGGAGCTCAGGTGCCCGCCGGTTTTGGACACGTTGTCCAGGACGCATTGGCGCAACTCGTGGGCCAGTTGGGGCAAGTCGGTGCGCTGCAGGCGGCGCAGATCGGCCGGGGAATCGATGTTCTTGAGCAATTCGGTCATGTCAGTTGTTTCTATTAACCACCATGGTGGTCAGGCCACGCAGCGGGGCCAAACGGGCCTCGGGCAAGCCGGTGTCGGCCAGTGCCTGCATGGCCTGATTGGCCAAAGAGTCGGCATAGGCTTTGGCCGCATCCAGCCCCATCAGGGCCACATAAGTCGGTTTGTCGGCGGCTTCGTCTTTGCCCGCCGTTTTGCCCAGGGTGGCCGAATCGGCGGTCACATCCAGCACATCGTCCACCACCTGAAAGGCCAGGCCCAGGGCCTCGCCAAAGCGCTGGAGCGCCGATTGCACTGGTGCGGACACTCCCGGCACGCAGGCTGCGCCCATTTGCACACTGCACAAAAGCAGCGCCCCGGTTTTGAGTCGGTGCATCTGGCGCAGCTGGTCCTCTGTCAAGCGCTGGCCCACACTGGCCAGGTCAATCGCTTGGCCCCCAGCCATGCCTTGGTAGCCCGAGGCCCGGGCCAGCAAGCCCACACAGGCCGCTTGCTCCGCAGCGCTGACGCTGGCGTCTTGGGGGGTGAGCATTTCAAACGCCAGGGTCTGCAAAGCGTCACCCGCCAGCAGGGCTTGCGCCTCGCCAAACTGCACATGCACTGTGGGTTTACCGCGCCGCAAAACATCGTTGTCCATGCAGGGCATGTCGTCGTGCACCAATGAATAAGCGTGGATCAATTCAATGGCGCAAGCAGCGTTCAGTGCGGCCGGGCCGCTTGAAGCACCGCCCACCGCCTCGGCTGTGGCCAGCACCAGCAAGGGACGCAATCGCTTGCCGCCGTCCAACACGGCATAGCGCATGGCCTCGCCCAAAGCGGCGGGTGAATGGGCCTCAATGCCTTCTGACAAGGCGTGCTCGACACGCTCGAGGTGCGGCTGCATCCATGCTTTGAGGTCCAACTGGCTCATGCGCCGCTCCAAGGTTTGAGTTGTCCGCCATCCAACACCTGGATTTGGTCTTCGACAGCTTTGAGCTTGTCACGGCAAAAAGCGAGCAATACAGCGCCGCGCTGGTAACCCGTCAAAAGCTGGTCCAAAGGCATTTGTCCCGATTCGAGCTGTCCCACCAATGTTTCCAGCTCCGACAAAGCCTCTTCGTAAGTGGCAGGCGCATCCGCCGCAACGGCATCGGCGAGGTCAGGTTGAGCAGCCTTGGGCATGGGATCTTCCAGCAAAAAAGAACGATTTTAGGCTTTAAGACTGGACTTGGCTGACGGTTGAACAGTCCAATCCACCCCCAGCAGGGTGTTGCGCCCTTCGCTTTGGCTCAGCATCAGGCGCAAGCATTCCATTGGATTGGCCTTTTCAGCCTCTATCGGCATTCCCCGGGGTTAGAATGACAATCCCGCGACAGAAATTTCTGTCATTTTTTTGCGCCGTTTTCCATGAATTCAGCGCTTTGTTCCTGCCCCTTCATAGGGGGAGTCTCTAGGTCAGGTCACCCATGTCTGATTTAAGTCTTCAACTGCAGCAGGCCGCAAGCCAAC
>JBIKRC010000186.1:0-4650 GCA_044349375.1 Limnohabitans sp. | reverse complement strand
TGCGACCACAGAAGGTGTCTTGATTTCCATAGGACAATTGTCGCAGTTTGGCGGCCTGTTTTTGGCCGCCTTGTCTTTAGCGCAGGTCTTTCGGCCTGTGCAACCGGATCTCCCCAATGAACACAGAACAAGCCATGGCCCTGCTCGGCGGCCTGACCTCCAGCCAATTCATGAAGCGCCATTGGCAAAAAAAGCCTTTGCTGGTCCGCAACGCCATCCCGGGCTTTGTGCCCTGTGTCGGCCGCGCCGACTTGGTGGCGCTGGCGGGTGAGGAGGGCGTGGTGTCGCGTTTGATCGTGGATTCGCCCAAGGGCTGGAAGATGAAACATGGCCCATTCCCGAAGCGAAGCTTGCCGCCGTTCAGCCAGAAAAAGTGGACTTTTTTGGTGCAGGGCGTCGACTTGCACCACGACGGTGTGCACGCGCTGATGCAGCAGTTCCGCTTTGTGCCGGATGCGCGGCTGGACGATGTGATGATCAGCTACGCCACCGATGGGGGGGGCGTGGGGCCGCACTTTGACAGCTACGACGTGTTTTTGCTGCAAGCCCATGGCCAGCGCCGCTGGCGCATTGGCCGCAACAAAGACTTGAGTTTGCAGCCAGGCGTGCCGCTCAAGATTTTGCAAAACTTTGAAGCCGAAGAAGAGTTTGTACTCAACCCCGGCGACATGCTGTATCTGCCGCCCAAATATGCACACGATGGCGTGGCCGTGGGTGAATGCATGACCTGGTCGATGGGCTTTAGGGCGCCGAAAGAGGGTGAGTTGGCGCGTGAGCTGTTGCTGGGCTTGGCCGATGAGGCTTTCGACGGTGTGGGTGACGCGCTTTACCGCGATCCGAAACAAGCAGCTGTGTCGTCTCCTGCCGCTATTCCACAGGCTTTGGCTGGCTTCGCGCGGCAAGTTGTCGACAAAGCTCTGAAAAACCCTCAGCTCATCGACAGTTTACTCGGGGAGTATCTGACCGAGCCGAAAGCGCATGTTTGGTTCGATGGCACACAAGGCGGGCTTGATGTGTCGGCGGGCGTTCAGCTCAACCGGCGCACCAAAATGATGTACGACGAGCAGCACATTTTCATCAATGGAGAGAGCTTCAAGGTTGGAGGGCGTGATGCGGTCGCTTTGCGTCAATTGGCCGATGATCGCGTCATGATCGGTGGAAAAGTAAGGACTTTAAGTGCAGATGCGAAGGATGCCTTGCTGGATTGGGCCAACGCGGGTTGGTTGCAGGCTTTGTGAGTTTGATTTCTAAGTGTTATTAACTGCACCAAATAAAGGCAAGAAACGAGCAAGCTTTCTTTCGTGTGACTAGGGAAAACGCTATAATCCAAGGCTGAGCACAAAAGAGCTCGAGTGCTTTTGGCTCAGTTTCAACGGCTTTAATAACCGTTGAAACAATTTCCGGAAATTGTTTTCTCATTCACACCTTAGGAAAATCAAAATGAACAAGTCCCTCGTTCTGGCCGTCTTCATCGCTGCAGCTGCTTTGTCCGCTTGCGGCAAAAAAGAAGCCCCAGCACCTGCTCCAGCACCTGCAGCAGCACCTGCTCCAGCACCAGCAGCTGACGCATCGGCTCCAGCTGCTGACGCATCGGCTCCTGCCGCTGCTGCTTCTGCTGCTAAGTGATCGGTTTCATCCGGTGCAAACCGGATGGGTCACAAAAAAACCCCGCATTGCGGGGTTTTTTTTCGTGTTGAAGCTACGCGTTCAGCGCAACTCGGCCGCAATTAACTTCAAGATGCGCTCGGCATCCTGGGCCGTTGCTTCGGGTTGACCACCGGCGGTCAGAACGCGCAGCGTGCTTTGGTTGTCACCAGAAGACGTGACGCTGATCTGGTATTTGGTCAGCGTTGAAGGCACATCTTTTTTACTGGAAAACAGACGTCCGAGGAATCCCGTCGGTTCGTTGGTGGTGCCAGCGGCCACATAGCGCACAAAGTACACGCCTGCCGTGCGGTCGCGGTCTTCTACGGTGAAACCACTGCGGTCCAATGCAACGCCTGTGCGGCGCCATGCTCGGTCCAAGTTGTCCCGAAGCACGATAGCGGGCTGGCCATTGAGGCTACTGACCTGGCTGATGGTGTCTGGCGTGCTGCTGGCCGTTGCAGCGGTCGTTTTGGCGACTTCTGGCGAGGTGCCCAGTTTGACCATCAGGCGGCGCAGGAATTCGATTTCCAGCTCAGGGTCGCTGGGGCGGGGTTGCCAGATGGTCGAAGCTTTCTGACTGTCCGAGTAGTTTTCAACCATGCCCCGGTGGGTGACGTAGATCTCGACACCACCTTGTGCGTTGCGCTCCACACGGGTTCTGAATTTGTCGCGTTCACCCGTTGAGTACAAGGTGTCCACCACTTTGCCCAAGGTTCTGCGAATGAAATCTTGGGGCAGTTTGGCCCTGTTTTCGGCCCAATCGGTTTCCATGACGCCGATGTCGGGTGCATCTGTGGTCAGCACAAAGCCATTGCTGGTCCAAAATTCCCGCAGGGGCTCCCAGATTTTGTCGGCTGGCAAGCTGGCCACCAGCCAGCGCTGATTGCCTTGGCGTTCTATCTTGACGGGGCCCAAGGCGTTCGCTGCCGTGCCCGCATCGACCACGCGGCTGCCCGCATTTTGAAAACCCGAGGCTGTGTTCGAAGTGCTCTCGAGGGCGTAACGCGATTCCTTGCGCAATTGCGTCAGGTCCGGTGGCACTTCGAGTGTGGGCGCTTTGGCGGCGCTTTTGTAGTCAATCTTGTCTTCTTGCAGCATTGAGCAGCCGCTGAGCAAACTGGCCAAGGCCAGCACTGTGGCGGAGCGTTTGAAATGTAAATTTGGCATGGCGTTAAAAAACAGAGGGTTCACAAATATCCTTGGGGTGTCCATCAAATCAGGCCGCTGGCCTTCAGGGCCGCTTCGACCACAGGCTGTTGAGACGCGGACAGCTCGGTCATGGGCAAGCGCAATGTGGGGCCGCACAGGCCCATGCGCTGCATGGCCCATTTCACGGGGATGGGGTTGGCTTCGACAAACAGGTTTTTGTGCACAGGCAGCAACTTGAACTGGATTCGCATGGCTTCTTTGACGTCGCCATGGGTCGCTGCCATGCACAGTTCATGCATCAGGCGAGGGGCCACGTTGGCCGTCACGCTGATGTTGCCAGCGCCGCCGCACAACATCAGGGCCACTGCGGTGGCGTCGTCGCCAGAAAACACCGCAAATTCTTTGGGGACGTCACGGATGAGCCACTGGGCACGCTCGATGTTGCTGGTCGCTTCCTTGATGCCGATGATGCCGGGCACTTGGGCCAGGCGCAGCACCGTGTCGTGTTGCAAATCGGCCACGGTTCGGCCTGGCACGTTGTAAAGAATCACGGGCAGCGTCGGCACGGCCTCGGCAATGGCTTTGAAGTGCTGGTAAAGGCCTTCTTGGGTGGGCTTGTTGTAATAAGGCACCACTTGCAGCTGTGCGTCTGCGCCAACTTTTTGTGCAAATTTGGCCAGATTGATCGCTTCGGCGGTGGAGTTCGCGCCACAACCGGCAATGATGGGGATGCGTTTGGCCGCTTGTTCAACCGAGACACGGATGATTTCACAGTGCTCTTCCACCGTCACAGTGGGCGATTCGCCCGATGTGCCCACCACCACGATGGCATCTGTGCCTTCGGCCACATGCCAGTCGATCAGTTTTCGCAAAGTCGGGTAATCCACTTTGCCGTCTGTGAGCATGGGGGTGATCAGGGCAGGAATACTGCCACGGATGGGGCGAAATTCGGTGGTCATGTCAGGTGTTTCTGAGCAAGAAAAAGGACCATTCTAACGAGTGCAAGTCACCGGTCGATCGGCACACCTTGCAAGAGGGCAAAGCCATGCAAAAGCCTGAGGTTGGCGCAGTTTCAGGCCGGGTGTAAAGGCCTGCGTTCCAAGGCCTCGGTTGCCCCGGATCTCACGGCCACTATCCGCTGCACAAAGCGGTCCGGCAAGGCCTCAAAGCCGTCTTCGTAAGCCACCGTGCGCAAGCCTTCGGTGACTCTGAGCAACTCGCCGGGCTGCAACAAAAAGTCTGGCCGCGAAGGTTTGCCCACGCTTTCGTTGCCTGCTGCAAAGGTTTCGTAGATCAGCACGCCACCCGGAGCCACGCTGCCCACGAGGGTGGGCAGCAACGGGCGCCACAGGTAATGGGTCACCACCACGCAGCCAAATGTTTGCCCGGCAAAGGGCCATGGGCCGTTTTCAATGTCGGCGCAAATGACCGAACCGCTGCTTTGGGCCAGCGCCACAGCTTCAGGGTTGCGGTCTACACCCGTGACACGGTGCCCCAGAGTGGCCAAATAACGCATGTGACGGCCTGCGCCGCAGGCCACATCGAGCACGGTGCTGCCCGGGGCCATCAGGTGGGCCCAGCGTTGCAGCCAGGCGGAGGGGTTTTCGGTGCCATGCATGTCGTCGGCGCTTTCAAGGCAATGGGGCTAAAAGCAGGACCACATTTGTTCGGACAGCATGATGACCACGTCGGACTGGCCATACAGCCAGAACGTCAGGCCCAGGGCTGCAGCCCCCAACAACAGCCAGGTTTGCCGGGTGCTCATGTGGTTTGAGGGGGGGTGCGGGTGATCGGGCTTTCGCGTACCGGGAGATTGACCAAGGCTGCAAAAATGCCCAAGGCAATGGCCAAGTA
>JBIKRC010000185.1:0-4670 GCA_044349375.1 Limnohabitans sp. | reverse complement strand
CATGAATACCAGTTCCGGCACTGCTGGGAACCCAACATGGTGGTGTTTTGGGACAACCGCCATGTGCAACACTCCGCCTTGCACGATTACTACCCGCAGCGTCGCCTGATGGAACGCGTGACCATCGCCGGCACCCGCCCTGTGGCTGCCGACCCGGCCGCCGACCCCTCTGACCTGCGGCGTTATCTGATGCCGCCGTTGTCGCAATTTCGCCAGGCGGGTACTGCCCAAAAGAGACAACTCGACCTTTGAGCTTGTTGGCGCATCAACGCCTTTTGTGATACATCAAGCCATCTGTAGGCCATTCAAATGAGGAGACTGCCATGATTCGTTTTCCCCGACGTGCCATTTTTGCTGCGCTGGCACTGAGTGCCTGTACCGCTGTTTTCAGCCAAACCGCCTACCCCGACAAACCCATCCGTTTGGTGGTGCCGTACCCGCCCGGCGGGTTCACGGACATTCTGGGCCGCCTGCTCTCAGCCCAACTTCAGACTCGACTCGGGCAAAACGTGATCGTGGACAACAAAGGCGGTGGCGGCAGCACCATTGGCAGTGCCATGGTGGCGCGCGCGCCTGCCGATGGCTACACCCTGCTCTTGGTCGCACCCGACTTGGCCATCAATGAAAGCCTGATGGCGTCCCGGCTGAGCTACGACGCCCGCAAAGACTTCAGCCCCGTGATCCGTGCGGCTTGGTCACCCATGGTGTTGGTCACCCACCCCTCTGTACCTGCGAAAAACGTGAGTGAGTTCCTGGCCCTGGCCAAGGCCCGCCCCGGCAAAATCAACTTCGCCTCCGGTGGCATCGGCACGGGCGCACACCTGGCACTCGAATTGTTCAAAACCCGCGCTGGCGTCGACGTGACGCACGTCCCCTACAAGGGCAACGGACCCGCCACTTCCGACCTTCTGGGCGGTCAAGTTTCGGCCATGTTTTTGCAATACGCCGTCGCCAAGCCTCATGTGGCGGGCGGCAAACTGGTCATGCTGGCAACCCCCAGCGGCAAACGCTCGCCCGCCATACCGGATGTGCCCACCATTGCTGAAAGCGGCCTGCCCGGCTTTGACGTTGAACCTTGGTTCGGCATCGTGGCGCCCGCGGGTACACCAGCGGCCATCGTCAACCGCCTGAACGCCGAGATCGGCAAAATCATGCAGCAAAACGACGTCAAGGACCTGCTGGCCAGCTTCGGGGCGGCACCCTCGATCTCCTCTCCGCAGGAATTTGGCAAATTCATTGACAGCGAAGTCACCCGCTGGGCTGAAGTCGTCAAAGCTTCAGGGGCCAAAGCCGAATGAGCCTGGGCGCAGGCGCCATCGACATGCACGCGCACTGGGTGCCCCCGCAGGTGGCCCATGCGCTGCGCCAGCGTCAAGGCCAGGTGCCACGCCTAGAGGTGCTGGCCGATGGGGCCGAGCGCTTGGTCATGCCGATCGGTACTCTGGGGTTCAGCCAAGCCCACACCGACCCGTCACTGCGACTTCAGCACATGCTGCAGCAAGGCGTGGCGAAACAAATGCTGTCATTGCCCGGTCTGTTTGGCATCGACAGTTTGCCTTTTGACCAGGCAGCGCCGCTGGTGCGTGACTTCAACGATGCTTGCGGCCAGTTGTGCCGGAAGCACCCCGAACATTTTTATGGACTCGCCGCACTGCCCTTGGCCGACATGGACGCGGCCTTGGCCGAACTGCGCCGGGCTCGGCTGGAGCTGGGGCTGCTGGGGGCCATTTTGCCGGTGGATGCCTTTCGCAGCGAAGCCACCGCCGCACGCATCCGGCCATTGTTTGAAGCCGCCGAAGCGCTGGGAGCGCACTTTTTTGTGCACCCCGGACGCATGCCCGACAGTGGCGCCTTGCCCGATGCGCCCCCTGACCACGATCTGGCTCGCCGTGCGCTGGCCGTTCAGCACGAGGTTGGCCAGGCCATGGTGACGCTGCTGCTGTCGGACTTTTTGCAACCGTGGCGCAACATCACCGTCCAAGTGGCCAACCTGGGCGGCACTTTTCCGGCTGTGGTCGAACGCATGGACCACATGCTGGCCCTGCGCGACCCTGCCCGGCCCATGCCCTCGAGCCGGGCACGCGCAGTGTGGGTGGACTGCGCCTCGCTGGGCCCTCAGGCCCTGGAACAAGCCGTAGCGGTGTTCGGCGCCGACCGGGTGGTGCTGGGCACCGATTGCCCCATTTTCGAGACCGACAGAACCCTCGCGGGCATCCAACGGTCTCGTCTTTCGTCCGCCGATCAGGCCATGGTTTTGCATGGCAACGCCGCTGCTTTGCTGGCACGACTGACCTGACTGCCCAAGGGGCATGCCGTCTGTGCCTGGGTCGAACCCGGCTTTTTGCAGGTTATGCTTGTTCGATGCCTTTGAAAGACCGCCTCAAAATGCGTCACCTGCGCACCTTGGTGGCGATCGCCGAACACGGCTCCCTGGTGCGTGCCGCCAAAGCCTTGAGCATTTCGCAACCCGCCGTCACCAAAACCCTGGCCGAACTCGAAGACATTGCAGGCCATCGACTTTTTGAACGCTCACCCAGAGGCGTCACATTGACCGGGGCGGGACAAATTTTGGTCAGGCACACGGGGTCCGGCTTGCGGGCGATCCACGATGGTCTGTCCAGCCTGTCCGCCGAAGAAGAGGGCGAGGCCCCTGCCCTGGTGATTGGCGCCTTGCCCAATGTGGGCGCCACGGTGCTGGCACCCGCTCTGGTGCGCTTTGCCGCCTTGGCGCCACGGGCCCGCGTGTCCGTGCGAACAGGCAGCAATGCTCAGCTGATTGCCGCCTTGAAACAAGGGGTTCTGGACATGGTGATCGGTCGCCTCGCAGAACCGTCGGACATGCAGGGTTTAACCTTTGAGCACCTGTACACCGAGCCCTTGCTGCTTGTGGTTCGCCCAGGACATGCTCTGTCCTTGCGACAAAACATCGATCCCGCCCTTTTGGACGGCTACCGTTTGATACTGCCCGATGCGGGGACGCGTATCAGGGAAGCCGCAGACCGTTTTTTCATGGCAGTGGGCACGGGTCTGCCTTTGAAAGTCATTGAAACCATCGACCTGTCTTTCGGCCGCAGTTATGTACTGCACAGCGATGCTGTGTGGTTTGTTCCACGGGGTGCCATAGAAAACGATTTGCGACAGGGCACGCTGGTGCGCCTGCAGATCGACACGAGCGCCACCGAGGGACCCGTCGGTTTGACCCTTCGCGTTGACCCTCAACCCTCAGAATCGGTACAAAGGGTGTCGGAACAAATACGCCAAAGCGCTTCTGAAAGGTTTGGGGCTTTGTCCAAATCCCCGGTTGCTACAGCCTGACTTTAGCGGGCGTTCAGCCCATCAAAACAGGTGCTCATCACCAAATCCAGGATCTGCTCGTCGGTGTGTTGTTCGCCCATTTTCAGAAATTCCAGCACCGGGTCGCAGGCTCGGGCATACAAGGTGTAGAGCACCGCAACAGCGGGCAAGGCCTTGTTGATCTGGCCTTGGGCTTGGGCCTCTTCGATCCAGCCGCCCAAAGCGTCGCTGACTTCCATCAAGCTGTCCATGTAGTCCTTGCTGGCCATCAAGGTGGCGCGCAATCTGGAGTTCTGGCTGGGCAGAGAGGGCATCAGGCCTTGCAACTTCAGTGTCATGGTCCAGCGCGTCACGGCTTTGATTTTGTCCAGCGGGGGCAAAGACGAATCGGTGCTCTGGATGACCTCTTGCGCCCGGCGCATGGCGGTGACCATGGCCGCGCAGGCCAACTCTTCCTTGCTGGTGAAGTGCTTGTACAGGCTGGCCTTGGCAATGCCCACCTCGGCCGCCACCTCGTCCACCGTCATCGCATCGAAACCTTTTTCGGACAACAAACGGTTGACCGATTGGATGATGGCCGTTTCGCGGGCGGCGAGCATCTGGACCTTGAAGGATTTCTTGGGCGCTGTCACGTGGGTGGTGTTCATGCAAGGATTCTAGCCATGCAGCCTAAAAAAAAACCGCATGGTAACCCTTGGATGCGGCCGGGTCTATTCAAGAACCCGGCTCGACGCCCGCCACCCCCTGGCGCACCGTCCAGCGCCCCTGCAGCGCCAGTCGGGCTTCGGGCTGGGCTGGGTGCGGGGTGGTCAAGAACTGCGCCACCAGGTGCTCGGGACGGATGTCGATCAGGGTGTAGCCCCTCTGATCCGATCGGGCGTGGCGGATGTCCGGGTTGTCGCGCTGGATTTGCGCCATGAGTTTGGGCGACATGCCCCGGGTGGACACCGATGTGGTGACCAGCTCACTGGCCACCACGGGCGAGCGCTCGTCGCCCGGACGCACGCGCAGCTGCGCGGCCACGTTGGCGTGCACATCGCCGCCCAGCATGACCACATCACTCAGGCGCGCATCGGCCACCGTCTGCAACAGACGCGCCCGCGCTTGCGGGTAACCATCCCAGCCATCGTTGTAGGCGCTGCGCCCCAAGGGGGTTTGGATGCCACTGCTGGCCATCAAGGTGGACTGCGCCAGCAGCTTCCAACGCCTCTGGCTTTGCGTCAAGCCCGATGTCAGCCATTGCTCTTGCGCCTGGCCCAACATGCTGCGCGCCGGATCGGCCAACGCATCACAACCCATGACCACGCGCCCGCCGCCGCGCATCAGGTCGGGGCAGGCCTGGTGGTCGCGGTGTTGGCGGCAGTCCAGCGTCCACA
>JBIKRC010000184.1:0-4698 GCA_044349375.1 Limnohabitans sp. | reverse complement strand
AGGCCAAGACCAGCCCAAGGTGTATTTGGAGGCTTTGTCCAACGGCCCCACTTTGGCCTTCAAGGACATGGCCATGCAGTTGCTGGGCAACTTGTTTGAATACGAGTTGGCGCGGCGCGGCGAAACGCTGAATATTTTGGGGGCCACCTCGGGGGACACCGGCAGCGCGGCCGAATACGCCATGCGCGGCAAAAAAGGCGTGCGTGTCTTCATGACCAGTCCCGACGGCCGCATGAGCCCCTTCCAGCAAGCGCAGATGTTCAGTCTGCTCGACGAAAATATCCACAACATCGCCATTGAAGGCGTGTTCGACGACTGCCAGGACATCGTCAAGGCGGTCTCCAACGATCTGGATTTCAAGCGGAAATACAAAATCGGCACGGTCAATTCGATTAACTGGGCGCGTTTGCTGGCCCAGGTGGTGTATTACTTTGCAGGTTACTTCCAGGCCACCCAGAGCAATGAGCAAAAGGTCAGTTTCACCGTGCCCAGCGGCAACTTTGGCAATGTGTGTGCAGGTCATGTGGCCCGCATGATGGGTTTGCCGATTGACCGCTTGGTTGTGGCCACCAACGAAAACGATGTGCTGGACGAATTTTTTCGCACTGGCATTTACCGCGTGCGCGGCACGGCCGACACGCACGAGACGTCCAGCCCCTCCATGGACATCTCCAAAGCCAGCAACTTCGAGCGCTTTGTGTTTGACCTGCTGGGGCGCGATGCCGCCCAAACCAAAGCCATCTTTGGCGAAGGTTTGAGCCGCCAAGGCTTCTTTGATGTGTCTGGCGACCCACGCTTTGCCCAAGCCGCAACCACCTATGGTTTTGACAGCGGGCGCAGCACCCATGCTGACCGCCTGAAAACCATTCAACAGGTCTTTGCCACTTACGGCGTCATGATCGACACCCACACCGCCGACGGCGTGAAGGTGGCGCAAGAGCATCTGAACCCGCAGGTGCCCATGATCGTGCTCGAAACCGCTTTGCCCATCAAGTTCGCGGCCACCATCGTGGAAGCCTTGGGCCGTCAGCCTGAGCGTCCACCGCAGTTTGAAGGCATCGAAGCACTGCCCAAACGCGTGCAGGTCATGAAAGCCGATGTGGCTTTGGTCAAGGCCTATATCCAGCAGCACTGCGACTGACAGCCCATGAGCACCGCCCCACGCGCCCCTTTGATGTCTTTGGACGATGCGTTGCAGGCGCTGCTCGCGTGCATCAGCCCTCTGACCGACGCCGAGTCGGTGGCCACCTTCGATGCCGATGGGCGAGTGCTGGCCGAAGACCTGGTTTCTGCCTTGCAAGTGCCTGCTTTTGACAACGCCTCAATGGACGGCTATGCGGTGCGCCGTGCCGATTTGTTGCAGCTCGGTGTCACACTGCGTGTGACCCAGCGCATCGCGGCCGGGCACACCGGGCAGCCGCTGGCCCCAGGCCAAGTCGCCCGCATTTTCACTGGTGCGCCTGTGCCCGAAGGCGCCGACGCCATCGTCATGCAGGAGCAAGCCGAGCCCATTCCCGGTGAGGCCGATGGCGTGCGCTTTTCGGTGGTGCCAGAGCTCGGCCAGTGGATTCGCCGCAGCGGCGAAGACATCCGCCAAGGCCAGACGGCTTTGTTGCGTGGTCAAAAACTGGGGCCTGCCGAACTGGGCTTGGCCGCGAGCTTGGGTCTGGCGCACCTGCCTGTTTTGCGCCGCCCCCGGGTGGCCTTGTTTTCGACCGGCGACGAGTTGGTCATGCCGGGCGATGTGGCCCCGCAGGACATGCCCCCGGGCAGCATTTACAACTCCAACCGTTTTTTCTTGCGCGCCTTGTTGCAGCGCATGGGTTGCGAGGTGAGTGACTTGGGCATCGTGCCGGACCGGCGCGAGGCCACAGTGGCCGCGCTCAAAACTGCCGCCGATCACCACGACCTGATCCTGACCAGCGGCGGTGTGTCGGTGGGTGAGGAAGACCATGTCAAACCCGCCGTGCAGTCTTTGGGCGAGTTGAACCTGTGGCAAATCGCCATGAAACCAGGCAAACCCTTTGCCTATGGCCAGGTGCGGCGGCAGACTGCCGAGGGCGTGGCCCACTTTGTCGGCTTGCCGGGCAACCCGGTGTCCAGTTTCATGACCTTTTTGCTCTTGGTCAGGCCCTTGCTGCGCCAATTGCAAGGCATGGCGGCATCAGGCCCGCCTCTCCAGCGCTTGCCTGCGCACTTCGCGTGGCCCAAGGCCGACAAGCGGCGTGAATTCTTGCGGGTGCGCCGCAATGCGCAGGGTGGCTTGGACCTGTTTCCCAACCAAAGCTCTGGGGTGTTGACCTCGGTGGTGTGGGCCGATGGGGTGGTGGACAACCCGGGTGGCCAGACGATTGAGCTCGATCAATGGGTTGATTTTTGGCCCTTTTCGGAGTGCTTGGTATGAAAGTGCAAGTTCGCTATTTCGCCTCGCTGCGCGAAACCATTGGCTTTTCTCACGAAACCGTGGAGACCCAGGCCAGCGATCTGGTCGCTTTGCGCACCGAGCTGATGGCCCGGGGTGAGCACTACCGAGTCTGCCTGATGCCCGAGCGTCCGGTGCGCATGGCCTTGAACCAAAGGATGGTGCAAGACAACGCCAGCCTGACGGAAGGCTGCGAGGTTGGCTTTTTCCCGCCTGTCACCGGAGGTTGATGCCATGACACCTCGAGTCAGCATTCAGACCATCGACTTTGATGTCACCCACGAGTTGGCCGCACTCCAGGGTCAGGACTTGCGCGTGGGTGCCGTGTGCAGCTTTGTGGGCACCGTGCGCGACACCCGAGCCTTGACCGGTCAGGCGCACGACGAAGTCCAAGCCATGGAGCTGGAGCACTACCCGGGCATGACCGAAAAATCAATCGAAGCCATGATCGATGAAGCGCACCAGCGGTTTGATTTTTACGCGGCGCGTGTGGTCCACCGCGTGGGGCGCTTGCTGCCGGCTGACCAGATTGTGTTGGTGGCGGTCACCTCGGCGCACCGGGGCGAGAGCTTCAAGGCTTGCGAATTTTTGATGGATTACCTGAAAACCCAGGCCCCGTTCTGGAAAAAAGAACAGACCCCTGAGGGCGCACACTGGGTGGACGCCCGCGTGTCAGACGATGCGGCTTTGGCCCGTTGGGGGATTCAGGCCCACAACGCTTGAAGCAAGCAGGGCCTGAACTGCGCGATTCAATGCGCGTAGCGAGGTGACTCTGGGGCCAGCACGGGTCCCGCCTCGGTCGCTTGGACAGGGCTGTTCACAGCCAACCATTCTGCTTTTTCGCTGGCTTGCCGAATCAGGTGCACCATGCCGTGCACTAGGCTGACTTGCAGGTGCAGCTGGCAAGCGCGGGCTTGGGCCGGATCGGACTTGTCCTCAAAAGAAATCTCCAAAGCCCCGCCTGGTTGGATGCTCATGTGGGCATCTGTGATCAGCAGGGGTTCAGCACCCAGTGGCCACTGGGTGGCGCGGTTTTCGAAAGGGGTGGCAAAGTCGGCTTTTTTCAGAAATGCATCGCGTTTGAGCTCGCTCAGCAGTTTTTGCGATGGGGCATCGGTGACGGCCACACCGGGCTGCGCGGCCTCCAGACGCTTGGCCGATTGCTCGATGGCGGGCATCAAGCGCAGTGTCATGCGCCTTGTCAGCCAAAAACGGAACTCCTGCAGATCTTGGGTATTCAATCGCAGCAACAAGCGGTCTTGCCGCTCATCGTGGTTCACAGACAGTTGGTGAATGTTCATGCTTTGATTTTAGGCAATAGTGACAGCTTGTCTTTCCCTTGAAAATGTCATTTTCAGCACAAGATGACTGGCATTGGAGAACCACACATGCGAATTGACAAACTCACCACCAAATTCCAGGAAGCCTTGTCGGACGCCCAGTCTCTGGCCTTGGGCAAAGACCATGCTTACATCGAACCCCAGCATTTGTTGGTCGCCATGCTCAAGCAAGACGATGGCCCCAAAGCCATCTTGCAACGTGCGGGCGTTCAGGTGCCTGCCCTGATGCAGGCGGCTGAATTGGCGGTGGCGCGCCTGCCTCAAGTGACCGGACAAGACCAGGTGCAAGTGGGTCCCGACCTGGTCAAGCTTTTGCAGGCGGCCGAAAAAGAAGCCATCAAGCGCAGCGACGCGTTCATTGCGGGCGAATTGTTCATGCTGGCCTTGGCCGAGAGCAAATCAGAGGCGGGGCGCATCGCCAAAGAGCATGGTCTGAACCGCAAGAGTCTGGAAGTGGCCATCGAAGCGGTACGGGGAGGGCAAAGTGTGGGCAATGCCGATGCCGAAGGCCAGCGCGAAGCGCTCAAAAAATACTGCGTCGACCTGACCGAGCGGGCCCGGATTGGTAAGCTTGACCCTGTGATCGGGCGTGACGACGAAATTCGCCGTGCCATCCAGGTCTTGCAACGCCGCACCAAAAACAATCCTGTGCTGATTGGCGAGCCCGGTGTGGGCAAGACGGCAATTGTCGAGGGCTTGGCTCAGCGCATCGTCTCGGGTGAAGTGCCTGATTCACTCAAAGGCAAGCGGGTGTTGTCGCTCGACATGGCGGCTTTGCTGGCTGGGGCCAAATTCAGGGGTGAGTTCGAGGAACGCCTGAAAACCGTGCTCAGTGAACTGGCCAAAGACGAAGGCCAGACCATTGTGTTCATTGACGAGTTGCACACCATGGTGGGCGCGGGCAAGGCCGAAGGGGCCATGGACGCGGGCAACATG
>JBIKRC010000183.1:0-4701 GCA_044349375.1 Limnohabitans sp. | reverse complement strand
GGCGCTGGTCACCGATGGCCGCATGAGCGGTGCCTCGGGCAAAGTGCCTGCCGCCATCCATGTCTCGCCCGAAGCGGCGGCCGGTGGCCCACTGGCCAAGGTGCAAGACGGTGATGTGATCCGCCTAGATGGAATAGCGGGCACCTTGCAGGTGCTGGTAAGCGATACCGAATGGGCAGCCCGCCCGCTGGCCCCCATGCCCCCCGAGCTGCGCGCCGCCAACGGCGCGGGCATGGGCCGCGAACTGTTTGCCAACATGCGCCGCAATGCGCTCAAAGCCGAAGAAGGAGCCTGTACATGGCTGTGAATCTGAAGGGTCCATTGACCGCCCTGCAAGTGATGCAAGACGCCCCGGTGATCCCCGTGATCGTCTTGAACGATGTGGCCCATGCTGTGCCCATGGCCCGCGCCTTGGTGGCGGGCGGCATCCGCATGCTCGAAATCACGCTGCGCACCCCGCAGGCGCTGGCTTGCATGGAAGCCATTGCCAAAGAAGTGCCCGGTGCAGTGGTGGGCGCGGGCACGGTGCGCAGCGCCGCCGATGCGGCCGCAGCGGCCAAAGCCGGTGCCCGTTTTGCGGTGAGCCCCGGTTACACCAAAACAGTGGGCCAAGCCTGCCGTGACCATGGTTTGTCGCTCTTGCCCGGCGTGGCCACTGGCAGCGAAATCATGATGGCGCAAGAAGACGGTTACACCGAACTCAAATTCTTCCCCGCCATGCAGGCGGGCGGCCCCGCCATGCTCAAGGCCTGGAGCGGTCCGTTCTTTGATGTGAAATTTTGCCCTACGGGCGGCGTGACCCCTGGCAACGCTTTGGAGTTTTTAAGCCTGCCCAATGTGGCTTGCGTAGGAGGTTCGTGGTTGGTGCCCGCCGATGCGCTGGCCCAAGGCGACTGGGCGCGCATTGAGGCTCTGGCGCGAGAGGCAAGCCAGATTCAGCGCAAGCCCTGACCCGCAGCGTATTCGGCCCGCTGGATCAGCTCGACCTTGTAACCATCGGGGTCGGTCACAAAGGCGATCACAGTGCTGCCGCCTTTGACCGGTCCGGCCTCGCGCGTGACCTTGCCACCTGCGGCCTTGATCTTGTCGCAAGCGGCATAAGCATCGGGCACGCCCAGGGCGATATGGCCATAGGCCGTGCCCATGTCGTAGCTTTCCGTGCCCCAGTTGTAGGTCAGCTCCAGCTCAGCGTGGTCTGGGTTGTTGCCGTAGCCCACAAAAGCCAGCGAGTATTTGTACTCGGGGTTTTCTGAGGTGCGCAGCAGTTGCATGCCCAGCACCTGGGTATAGAAGTCAATCGAGCGTTGCAGGTTGCCCACGCGCAGCATGGTGTGTAGGAGTCTCATGGTCGGGTTCCCGGGGTTGAAGAAGGCATTTCAAAAACAAGGCAGGCCGTGCTGGCATGGGCGTACAGGGTGCCGTCGGGCCCGACCAGCCGGGCTTCGGCCGTGGCCAGCTGGCGGCCGCAGTGCACCACTTGGCCAATGGCCCGCACGCGCTGCACTTTGGGGGTGAGGGCTTTGACCAGCTTCACGCTCAGGTCGGCCGTGGTGTAGCCGCGGCCTGGCGGCATCAGGGTGTGCACCGCGCAGCCCAGGGCCGAGTCGAGCAAGGTGGCAAACCACCCGCCGTGCACGGTGCCCAACGGGTTCATGTGGTTAAAACCTGGGGCACCTTGAAAAATGGCTTGGCCTGCGCTGACCTCGATCAGCACAAAGTCAAGTGTTTTGGCGATGCTGGCGTAAGGCAGTTCGCCACTGAGCAGGCCTTGCATGACCTCCAAGCCGGTCTTGCCGGCCACCTGGTCGGGGCGTGCCACGCCGGGACCAGCACCGGCATCCAGCCGCTGGCGTATCTCTTTTTCTTGCGCCAACCAGGCGTCGAGGAGGGAAGAGGATGTGTTCACAGCATGGGACTTTCTTCAAACCGGCACGGTGTAATTGAGCGCCATGCGCCCGCCATCCACAGTGACGATCTCGCCCGTGATGTAGCTGGCCGCATCGCTGGCCAAAAACGCCACCACCTTGGCCACTTCGTCGGGCTCGCCCAGCCGTTTCATGGGCGTGCGCATCATGATTTTTTTCTCGGCAGCCTCGCTGGTCAGCACCGCCTGGCGGGCCAGTTCGGTAGCAATCGTGCCGGGTGCCACCGCGTTCACGCGGATGCCGAAGTCCGCTAGGGCCAAAGCCATGGCGCGGGTGAGCTGGTTGATGCCGCCTTTGCTCACGTTGTAGCTGGCGATGTTGGGGATGGCCAGTACCGCGTTGACCGAGCTCATGTTGACAATCGAGCCGCCCCCTGTGCTTTTCATGGCGCGGGCGGCGGCCTGGCCCATCAGGAAAGAGCCCTTGATGTTCACGTTGATCACGGCGTCGAAGTCTTCTTCGGTCACGTCCAAAAAGTCAGCCGCCCGGAAGATGCCTGCGTTGTTGACCAGCACGTCGATGCGGCCAAAGGCCTGCAGCACATGGTCCACCAAGGCGTCCACATCGGCTTTGCGCGAGACGTCGCAGGCCATGAAGCCTGCGCTATGGCCAGCGCTGCGCAATTCGGCGGCCACGGCAGCGCCGCGCTCGCTGTTCACGTCGGCCAGCACCACATGGGCGGCTTCGGCCGCAAAGCGGCGCGCGCAGGCCTCGCCAATGCCGTTGGCCGCGCCGGTGACGATGGCCACGCGGCCTTGCAGGCCAAAGGACAGGGCGTTGGACAGGGTAGGTGGGGTGGGCATGTTTCGGTCTCCTGGTCGCTGGTTTGAATTGGGGTTCATGCTGCCACAGTCTGATGGGGTGGTCTGTCACCTCCAAGCGCGGGGAAGATTTTTCGCAGTCCGTCCCACGCTCAGGCGCTGCAAGGCCCTTAGGCAGCGACAATGCATGCATCGCCCGCTCAGGCATTGTCCAGGACATCCCCCTTCATGACCCCGCCATCCCCCAGCGCTCCCAAGCGTGCTGCCCCCGATTTGTGCGAATCCTGCGCTGGCATTCAGCGCCACTGGCGCAAAGCCCCCGGACACGCCGAACTGGTGCAAGGCACCCACAGCCGTGAAGACCGTGGCAACGGCCAGGCCAGCTTCACACGCTACCGCTGCGACCGCTGCGGCGCGGCCTGGGAATACGAAAACAACAAAGCCAACCAGCACGCAGGCTGGGCCTTGCTTGAACACTGAAGCCACCCCATGAAAGCACCACCGAGGCTGCAGGCCCTGGTCGAAGAGGGCCTGATCGACACCGTGGTGCGTCAGCTCATGAGCGGCAAGGAGGCCATGGTCTTTGTGGTGCGCTGCGGCGACGAGACCCGCTGCGCCAAGATCTACAAAGAGGCCACGCACCGCAGCTTTCGGCAAGCCGTGGATTACACCGAAAACCGCAAGGTCAAGAACTCGCGCTCGGCCCGCGCCATGGCCAAAGGCAGCAAGTTTGGCCGCCAAGAGCAAGAAGCCGCCTGGCAAAGTGCCGAGGTCGATGCGCTCTACCGCTTGGCCGCAGCGGGTGTGCGCGTGCCCCGGCCGTTCAACTTTTTTGACGGTGTATTGCTCATGGAGCTGGTGACCGACGCCCACGGCGACGCTGCGCCGCGCTTGAACGATGTGGCCTTCACCCCCGCGCAAGCGCTGCAACACCACGCCACCCTGATTGGCGAGGTGGTGCGCATGCTGTGCGCTGGCGTGGTACATGGCGACTTGTCGGAGTTCAACATTTTGTTGGCGCACGTCCCCGGCGAGGGCGACCTGCCCGGCGTGGTCGAGCCGGTCATCATCGACTTGCCCCAGGCCGTGGACGCGGCCGGCAACAACCACGCCCAGCGCATGCTGCTGCGCGATGTGGGCAACTTGCGCGACTTTTTCGGGCAATTTGCCCCTGCACTTTTGAAGACCGACTTCGGCCCCGAAATCTGGAGCCTGTACCAAGCCGGGTTGCTCAGCAACGAGACGCCGCTCACGGGCCATTTTGAGCGATCGACTGCCAGTGTGGACATGGCGGCCGTGCTGCGCGAGATCGACGATGCGCGGGACGAAGAAGCCGCCCGCCAACTGCGCATGGCCACGCCTGCGGCTTGAAGGACGCTTCGGGTTTGAAAGCGCCCCACGCCGTCTCGCGCCTGCGCGCTGAACGCCTGGCCCGCAGCGTCAAACCCTTCTTGGCGCGTGGCGGCATCAAGGGTGAGCGTTGCCCTGGTTGCCGCCTGGTGCCCAGCCACTGCATTTGCACACTGCTGCCAGAGGTGCCCACGCAATCGGGCATGTGTTTGCTCATGGCCGACATCGAACCCCTCAAGCCCAGCAACACCGGCTGGCTGATCGCCGATGTGGTGCCAGACACCTTTGCCTTTGGTTGGGCCCGCACCGAGGTGGACCCGGCCTTGTTGGCGCTGCTGGCCGACTCACAGTGGCAGCCGTATGTGGTGTTTCCGGGCGAATTTGTGGAGCCCGAGCGGGTGGTGCATGCGGTGCCCACCCTGTCAAACAACGTGCCCTCTGCGCAGCGCCCGCTGTTCATTTTGTTGGATGCCACCTGGCCCGAAGCGCGCAAGATGTTCCGCAAAAGCCCTTACCTGAACGCCTTGCCCGTGCTCAGCCTGAACCCCGAGCAGGTTTCGCGCTACCAGTTGCGCCGCTCTAAGCGAGATGACCACTTTTGCACCAGCGAAGTGGCCGCCATGTGCCTGGAGCTGGCGGGCGAGGCGCACGCAGCTGACATCCTG
>JBIKRC010000182.1:0-4731 GCA_044349375.1 Limnohabitans sp. | reverse complement strand
TGCAACGCTCCTTGGGTAAGAACGTGATTTTAACCTTGCCCGATCATTGCTCCATCAAGGTTTGCACTTGCGTGAGTTTGCTCAATTCGACACCCTTGCACTGGCTGATGAGTTCTGCGCTCGTGCTAATTCCGAACTTTTGGTAAATGGTGGACCGGTGTTTCTTGGCGGTACCCGGCTGGATGCCGGTGATTTCGGCTATTCCTTTGTTGGTCAAGCCCTGCACAATGAGCACGAAGATTTCTTGCTCACGGGTAGACAGCGTGGCGAAGGAACGCCTCAAGGCATCGGTGTTGATGAACTCTTGGTTGCGCTGTCGGTCCATGTCCAGGGCCTTGTCCACCACTTGGCACAGCTTTTCCCGGTTGAAGGGTTTGAGCAGGAAGTCGACGGCCCCGAGGCGGAAGGCCTCAATGATTTCGTCTTTGTCACTTTCACCGCTGATGAAAACGATGGGCGTTTTGCGACCCAATGCGTCCAGCTTGGCTTGCAATTCCAGCCCATTCAGGCCGGGCATGCGCATGTCCAGCAAAACCACGGCCGGTGATATATCCATCGATTGTTCAAGAAATGCGGTGGCATTGTCAAAACTGTTGACCGTGTACCCGAGCAGGATCAACATGTCGCTCAGATAAAAGCGCATGTCGTGGTTGTCATCCACCAGAAAAATGTGTCCGAGGCGTTTTTTCATTAAAGTACTAATATTGTATTTACCTCTAATTTATCAAATATGTCAGTTTATGCAATTACCCAATTGGGTAATTTTTAGAAATTTGATCTTACACTGTCGTGTTGTTCATGGTTGGCGATGGTGGGCCCAAGCGAGATAGGCTTGTGGATAAACCTGCTGAAAATGCTCTTTGTGCTTCTCATAAAGAGCGTCTTCGCCCAGCATCTGGGCACTGTCAAGCAGTTTTTCAATCACGCGCGGCTCGGGCGAAGTGCGCATGGCCCGCAAACTGTCCTCCAGCATGGCGCGGGCATTGCCTTCATGCACCGGCGTGGTGGTGACCTGCGCAAATAAGGCTATGCCGCGAAACAACCAAGCACGTTGCGCCACTTGCAGCGCTTGGTCACGCCAGACGCTGTAGCGTTGCGATGCTGGCCAGTATATTTGTTGGACTTGTGCATGGTCGTAGGCAATGAAGGCCAAAATGCCCAGTAAAACTATGCTCAGTCCGGTCGTACGAGCCCTGTCTTGGCAAGCTTGCCAAACCCGCCCACCCATGAGCCACAGACAAAGCAACAAGGCCACCTGAAAGGGACCATACCAGAGCGGGTACTCCAGCAAACTGTGCAGAGCCAGAACACCGAGCACCCCCCATGCCAGCTGATGCCCTGCACTTTTGTAGCGCCACGGTTTGGCACGAATGACCCACACCGTCACACCCAGCATCCCTGCCAAGGCGGCTGGCACGCCCCAAACAAAGGCGGTGTGCAAAGGCAGGTTATGGGCGTTGCCCAACATGTCGCAAAAGCGTTCCGATGGGTAATCGGTGATGTAGTGCGCATACCGCAGCTGGTCCCAGCCCCAGCCCCCCAATGGTTTTTGCGCCACCAAGTGCAGCACATTGGACCAGAGCACCTGGCGGCTGCCGCAGCCGCCCAAGGCGCCCATGCGCGCCATGGCGTTGTCCGTGGCCTGTCCACTCAGTTGCTGCAACAACCCAGGCAAAACCCAAGAAGCCAGGGCATACACGCCCAGTACGAACACAGTGAGCGCCAATGCTTCGCGCCCTTTGGGGGCCAAGCGGTGCCACAGCATCCACAGGCCAATGAACACAAGTTGCAGCAAACCTGTGCGCGAAGATGTCGCGGCCATGCCCATGGCCAACAAGGCCAGCATCCAAAGGCTGTGCGCGATGGACAGGCCCAGGGCACGCCAGGTCATCACCGCCAAGATGCCCATGGCCAGCAAACTGGCCAATTGGTTCCGTTGGCGCAAGTTGCCCAAGGCGTCACCCAAATAGGCGGGCACATGCAAGGCAGGTGCCCAAAACTCGGCTTGGCCAAAGAATTGCACCAAACCCATGGCACTGCTGAGCAACGCTGCGATAGCCCAACTTTGAACCACAACGGCCACCGTCAGGCGCTGCCACACCAACATTGCCAGTGCCAAGCAAGTCCAGCTGGTCAGCCATTGCCACGCATTAGGCAAAGGGGGGCTGGTAAAAGGCTGCACCCAGGGCCACGCCAACAGCAACACCAGCCACACATGGTGGATGCGGCCAGTGCCTAGCGCTGTCGACCGAAACTCTGGCATCGGAACTCAGTCCACAAACCACCGCCCGACAAGGGCCGGGCGTTCAAGCGTGGTCAAAAAGGTCAAGATGCCTTGCACGAAGCGGGCAAATATTTGGCCGGCAATCCATTGGTGCTCGCCGGGCCGCAGCGCCAGCTGGCGATGGGTTTGCCACCATCGGTGCTGCCGTTGACAGCGGTGCTGCCCGTCTGAATGGGCGTCAGGCTGATGCTGTTGGCCGACGCGCTGGTGCTGCCGCGCAGCGTCTCATGGTTGCCCACCACGGTGATGACGCCATTGGCATCGGCGCCGATGCGGCTGACGTATTTGCTGGTCTGGTTTTCACAGACCAGGGGCAAGGTGGCAGAAACATCGGCCTGCGAAGCCGAAGTGATCGCCTCGTTGGCGGCGGTTTTGCACCCGCCTGCGGCCAGCAGCATCTCGGACACCCGGGCACGGATGCTGTAGTCCTGGTAAGCCGGTAGCGCCAAAGCGCCCAAAATGCCAATGATCGCAATGACGATCATCAGCTCGATCAAAGTCAAACCTTGCTGCCTTTTTTGCATGGCATTTGCTCCCTGGTTAATGTGTAGGGATGGTAAATCATCCCCCCATCAAACTCCAGTGTGTTTTGTCGCTATTGAGAACAGAGAACCCATAAACGAACAACAGCCCCAAGTCGCGAGACGACTTGGGGCTGAAGAGGAGGGGCTGATTTAAGCTGCTTCTTGCGAAGCCGGACGGCGTGCCATGATGATTTTGCCCAAAGCCAACACCAGCAAAGCACCGGCCAAGCCCATGGCATAACCCCACACCTTGTCTTGCGGCAAATAAGCCACCAAGCCGGGATCCGTTTGCATCATGGTGCCCGCGATCCAGCCCAACAGCATGCCGCCCGCGGTGATGATCATCGGGAAGCGGTCCATGAGTTTCAGCACCAGCTGGCTGCCCCAGACAATGATCGGGATGCTGACCAACAGGCCGAAGATGACCAGGGGCATCTGGTGGTCCGGGTTGCCGGAAGCTTGAGCAGCACCGGCGATGGCGATCACGTTGTCCACGCTCATGACCAAGTCGGCGATGATCACGGTTTTGACAGCGCCCCAGAGCTTGTCGCTGCCCTGGATGTTGCTGTGGTCATCGTCGGCGTCAGGAGTGAGCAGTTTCACGCCAATCCAGATGAGCAAGACGGCGCCCACAAATTTGAGGAAGGGAATGGCCAGCAAGGTGAGCGCGAAGAAGATCAGGATCACGCGCAAGATGATGGCACCGGCCGTGCCCCACATGATGCCTTTGGTGCGTTGGTGCGCTGGCAACTGGCGGCAAGCCAGCGCGATCACCACAGCGTTGTCGCCCCCCAAAAGGATGTCGATCATGATGATCTGGGCCACAGCGACCCAGAACGAAGCGGTTATAAATTCTTCCACGGTATTCCTTTGACGCTGAGACGGGGTCAGCGAGTCATGATTTCAAAAACGAAAAGCCGAATTGTTCCGCAGAACATCCGGCTTCGCTATTGTGGTAAACCACAGCCCCATTCAGGGTGCGGGCTTGCAGCCCGAGAGAAAACCCCGGTTACTTCAGCTGAGCCTTGAGCAATTTGCCCAACTCAGACGGGTTGCGTGTGACGATGAAGCCGCACTCTTCCATGATGGCCAGCTTGGCGTCTGCCGTGTCGGCACCACCAGAAATCAAGGCACCCGCGTGGCCCATGCGCTTGCCGGGAGGGGCAGTCACACCGGCGATGAAGCCCACGACAGGCTTCTTCATGTTGGCCTTGCACCACATGGCGGCTTCGGCTTCGTCGGGACCGCCGATTTCGCCAATCATGATGACGGCGTCGGTGTCGGGATCGTCGTTGAAAGCCTTCATCACGTCGATGTGCTTCAAACCGTTGATCGGGTCGCCACCGATACCGACGGCGCTGGACTGGCCCAAGCCCACTTCGGTCAACATCGCCACGGCTTCATAGGTCAAAGTGCCCGAACGGGACACCACGCCGATGCGGCCTTTGCGGTGGATGTGACCGGGCATGATGCCGATCTTGATTTCGTCAGGGGTGATCAAACCAGGGCAGTTGGGGCCCAGCAGCAGCGTGCGCTTGCCGCCTGCGGCTTCTTTGGCCTTCATCTTGTTGCGCACTTCAAGCATGTCACGCACTGGAATGCCTTCGGTGATGCAAATCGCCAAGTCCAGGTCGGCTTCAACAGCTTCCCAAATGGCGGCTGCTGCGCCTGCTGGGGGCACGTAGATCACCGACACGGTCGCGCCTGTGTTTTGAGCGGCTTCCTTGACGGAGGCGAAAATCGGGATGTTGAAGATGGACTCGCCCGCCTTCTTGGGGTTCACACCCGCGACGAAGCAATTCTTGCCATTCGCGTATTCCTGGCACTTTTCAGTGTGGAACTGACCGGTTTTGCCGGTGATGCCTTGGGTGATGACTTTGGTGTCTTTGTTGATGTAGATCGACATGGGTTTTCCTAATCAGT
>JBIKRC010000181.1:0-4771 GCA_044349375.1 Limnohabitans sp. | reverse complement strand
CACAACGGGCACATCAACTGGGCAAAAGCCCCATTGCGCAGGGCAATTGCGGGGGCGGGATGGGCATGCAAACCTTTGGCTTCAAGGGCGGCAGTGGATCGAGCTCCAGAACCATCCAACTGGAGGGCCTGCAAGGCACCCTGGGTGTTTTTGTTCAATCCAATTTTGGGGGCCGAAGCCAATTTTGCTGGCGCGGCAGACCCTTGGGTCGGCTGTGGCCTCAGCCTTCGCCATTTTCCCAAGGCATGGCCGAAACGGGCTCACTGATCACCATCGTCGCCACCGACTTGTCTTTAGACGCCAAACAACTGGCGTTGGTGGCTGGGCGTGTGCCCATGGGGGTCGCCTTGTTGGGCGGCAGCGCAGGGAACTATTCGGGTGAAATCACCCTGGCATTTTCAACCGCCAATGCCCGTGAAGCCCGAGGCGTGAGGCGGCCCGGACCACTCCTCCACCCAGTCCAGGTATTGGACGAATCGGCACTGGACCCGGTGTACGAGGCCACCATTCAAGCCACCGAAGAGGCCATCATGAACGCGCTTTTTGCAGCGCAATCCATGCCAACGCACAAGCCACAGGGCACACTGCACGCCCTGGACAGCAGCCTCTTCATGGCGTTGATGCGAGAGCCTCGGCCCAGCTGAAACATGTATCGGTCACAGCTTCAAAAGCGTGACCTGAAAACTCAGCTACCCGCCAACTTCATGCGGTTGACCAAGATGGAACCGGTGGATTTGGCCCCCATGTTGTAAGTGTCCGAACCCACGGCCTCGATGCCCATGAGCATGTCTTTCAGGTTGCCCGCGATGGTGATCTCGTGCACCGGGTAAGCGATCTGGCCGTTCTCCACCCAAAAGCCGCTGGCCCCGCGTGAGTAGTCGCCTGTCACGTAGTTCACGCCTTGGCCCATCAACTCGGTCACAAACAGGCCGGTGCCCAGCTTTTGGATCATGGCATCCAGGTCGTCACCCGCTTGGGTCAGGCGGGACGTCATGGCCAGGTTGTGTGAACCACCCGCATTGCCTGTGGTCTTCATGCCCAACTTGCGAGCCGAGTAGCTGGAGAGGAAGTAGCCCTCTACGCGACCATCTTTGACCACTTTGCGGCGCACCGATCGCACACCCTCATCGTCAAAAGGTGAGCTGCCTTTGCCGCGCAGCACAAACGGGTCTTCTTCGATGTCAATGTGCTTGGGGAACACCTTTTTGCCCAGCGAGTCCAGCAAAAAGCTGCTTTTGCGGTAAAGCGCCCCGCCACTCACGGCCTGCACAAAACCACCCAACAAGCCAGCGGCCACAGGCGACTCGAACAACACGGGGCATTCGGTGGTGGCAATCTTGCGGGCACCCAAGCGCGACAAGGCGCGTTCGGCGGCATAGCGTCCCACCGCCTCGACCGAGGCCAACTCTTCGGCCGAGCGCATCGAGGTGTACCAGGCGTCACGCTGCATTTCGGCATTGCGCCCCGGCAACTTGGCAATCGGTGCCACCGAGACACTGTGGCGCGAGCTGGCATAACCACCGCGAAAGCCGTGCGTGTGGGCGCTGAAGAAATGGCTTTGCTGGGCTGACACGGCAGCGCCGTCGCTGTTGGTGATGCGGCGGCTGGTTTTCAGGGCGGCAGCTTCGCATTGCAAGGCGATGCGGGCGGCTTCTTCGCTGTTGATGGACCAAGGGTGAAACAAGTCCAGGTCGCGGTGCTGGGTTTCGATGTCAGCCGCATCCGGCAAACCCGCTGTGGGGTCTTCGGCCGTGAAGCGGGCGATGTCGAAAGCAGCTTGCACCGTGCGCTCGATCGCGGCTTTGGAAAAATCCGAGGTGCTGGCATTGCCCCGGCGGTGCTTTACATACACCGTCACGCCCAGCGATTTGTCGCGGTTGCGCTCCACGTTTTCCAGCTCGCCTTTGCGCACACTGACCGACAGGCCGCAACCTTCCGACGCTTCGGCCCCCGCGTTGGTGGCCCCCAGTTTTTTGGCGTGGTGCAAGGCGATGTCGACCAGCCCTTCAAAATGGTCACGCGAGTAGCTGAAGCCGTCGTGGGCGTGCGCATGAGAGGCGGTGTCACGGGCGGTTTGTTTCACGTTGCTTTTCACAGAAATTTTCACGAAGAGGGTCTCGAAAAAAATGGCGGGCACCAGGCCCGCAGTGGCCGCTATGATACTTGCCACCCAGCCCCAGCGCTGCATCTGAAAAAGAGTTCCCCCATTCATGTCCCGTAAACCCAAAAAAGGCTACTTCGTCCGTGGTCAATTCATTGCCGAAGGCAGCGAGCTGGACCTGGAGTACAAGCGCGAGCTCAAAGGGGGCTTCGATGGCCCCAGCCGCACCGAACTCAAGCGAGAAAGCACCGAACTGCAAGACCTTGGCACCGATCTGCTGACTTTGCGCAAAGACCTGATGGAGGGCCTGGCCCTGCCTGAAAAACTGGCCGATGGACTGGTCGAGGCCAAGCGCATCACCAACTTTGAAGGCAAGCGCCGCCAAATGCAGTTCATTGGCAAGCAAATGCGCCTGCTCAGCCCCGAAACCCTGCAAGCCGTGCGCGAGGCCCTGGACATCCAGCGCCTGGGCAGTGCCAAAGACACCCAAGCCCTGCACCTGGCCGAAGCCTGGCGCGACCGCCTGATCGCCGATGACGAGGCCGTGGGCGAATGGATCGCGCATTACCCGCAAACCGACATGCAGCAGCTGCGCGCCTTGGTGCGCCAGGCCCGCAAAGACGCCGTGCCGGTGAGCAATGCCGCCGTGTCGCAAGGCCTCGCCCCGCGCCAAGGCCGCGCTTACCGCGAGCTGTTCAAGCTGGTGCGCAGCGTGCTCACCGGCGGTGAAAGTGACAACACACCCGACGAGGACACCGAAGATGAGTGAATCCCTGTTTGACCCGGTCAAGATCGGCATCGTGTCCATCAGCGACCGGGCCAGCACCGGTGTGTACGAAGACAAAGGCCTGCCTGCATTGCAAGACTGGTTGACGAAGGCACTGCACAACCCGATCACCTTCGAGCCGCGCCTGATCCCCGACGAAAAGGACCGCATCAGCGCCACACTGATCGAACTGGTCGATGCCGGATGCAGTTTGGTGCTGACCACCGGCGGCACGGGCCCCGCCCTGCGCGATGTGACGCCCGAAGCCACGCTGGCCGTGGCCGACAAGGAAATGCCCGGTTTTGGCGAGCAAATGCGCCAAATCAGCCTGAAATTTGTGCCCACCGCCATTCTGTCGCGGCAGGTGGCCGTGATCCGGGGCCAGAGCCTCATCATCAATTTGCCGGGCCAGCCCAAATCGATTGCCGAAACGCTGGAAGGCCTGAAAGACGCCGATGGCAAAGCCGTGGTGCACGGCATTTTTGCGGCCGTGCCTTATTGCGTGGACTTGATCGGCGGGCCTTACATGGAAACCCGCGCCGAAGTGTGCCAGGCGTTCAGGCCCAAAACCGCCATCCGACCAGCCCGTTGAACGGGGGGCTCGGTCTGCCGTGCCCTCAAGACGACTTGTGCAGCAAGGCCACGGCACGCGCCTCAATGCTTTGGCCCATGCCCACCGGCCCCAGCTTTTCTGCGGTCTTGGCCTTCACATTCACCTGATCCAGCGCCACGCCCAGCGCCTGGGCCACGCCCGCATTGATGGCCGCCATGTGCGGGGCCAGTTTGGGCGCTTGGGCCACGATGGTGCTGTCCACATTCACCAGTTCCCAACCTTGCGCGCGCACGCGGCGCATGGCCTCTTGCAATAAAACGGACGAATTTGCGCCCTTGAACTGTGCATCCGTGTCCGGAAAGTGTCGACCAATATCGCCCAGGCCCGCTGCGCCCAGCACCGCATCGGTGATGGCATGCAGCAGCACATCGGCGTCAGAGTGGCCCAGCAGGCCTGCGCTGTGGGCGATCTCCACCCCGCCCAGAATCAATTTGCGCCCTGGCACCAGGGCATGCACGTCCCAGCCTTCTCCCACGCGGATGTTCATGTTCTGCCTTTCAAAACCGCTTCGGCAAACGCAAAGTCGGCTGGGTAAGTGACTTTCATATTCTGGGCCGAGCCGGGCACCAGACGTGGCGAGAGGCCCAGTTGCTCCATGGCACTTGACTCGTCGGTGATGCCCGCAAAACCTGTCGCCGCCGCGTCTGCCAAGGCGGCATGCAAAGCCCCGAGGCGAAACATTTGCGGGGTTTGTGCCAACCATTTGTCTTCGCGTGGCACGGTGCTGGCCACGCGGGCGGTCCGGCCGTCCAAAGTGTGCGCCTTGAGGGTGTCGGGCAGCGGCAAGGCCAGCAAGCCACCCACCGGGTCATCCTGGCAGGCCGTCATCAAGACCGACACCGCTTCGGGTGTGATCAGGCACCGCGCCGCGTCGTGCACCAGCACCCAATCTTGTGCGGCTAAGCCAGCGTGCAACATGGCGCTCAGGCCGTTGAAAACGCTCTCGGCGCGGGTCGCGCCACCACAGGGCACGCGCCTGAAATGCTCGGGCCAACCCGATGAGGTCCAGGCAAATTCATCGCCTGCTGACACCACCAGCCAGCCACTGGCCAGTTGTGGCACTTGCGCCAAAGCCTGCAGGGTGTGCATGACCATGGGTTGCCCCGCCACCATTTGGTACTGCTTGGGTTGCACCGTGCCCGCACGGCTGCCCGTGCCCGCACAAGGGATGAGGGCGTGAAAACGTGGCGAGGTGGTGCGGTCGGTCATACCTTGCCATTGTAGTTTTGTAGGTCGGCGGCTTCAGCCCCGACATGGGCCGATGGTGCGCAAACATGTGGCGGGGCTGAAG
>JBIKRC010000180.1:0-4816 GCA_044349375.1 Limnohabitans sp. | reverse complement strand
TGTCGATGCTGCCGCTTTGCAGCACGCTGGCCATGGCCTGGTTCAGCGCTGCCGCCTGCAGGTACACCTGTCCGCCACCGGTCACGATGGTGCCGCCCTTTTGGTTGGCCACTGCCGCGTTGATGCTCGCTGGGGTCAACTCCAGCCGGATGCGACCGCTGGAACCCATGGGCATCGCCACTGCCCTGGCGGGCAAGCTCACCGCATCGGCTGCGGCCATGTACACGTTGCCTTGCGGGGCCACGATCTGCCCTTCGTTGCTCACGCTGGCACCCAACAGAGCCACATAGCCGCCGGGTGCGGCCTGAATCAGGCCCCGGTTGACGATGGCGCCCGTCGCACCATCGCGGGTGTAGCGCTCGTTGCCCGCCATGAAGTCGGCGTCCGAGATGTTGAGGGTGCTGGCGGTAAAGGCCGCCGCGCTCACGCTGCCGTCTTGACCAAACACCATGCCATTGGGGTTGACCAAGATCACTTTGCCGTTGGCTTGCAATTGGCCAAAGATTTGGCTGGGGGCGGTGCCCCCCACGCGGTTGAGCAAGACCGACTGGGCCGAAGGCTGCACCACATTCACTTTGGCGGCTGCGCCAATGTCAAAGCTTTGCCAGTTCACGGCGGCGCGGTCGCTCGATTGGGTGATCTGCAGTTGTTGGGCGCTCTGGCTGAACTGCACCGCGCCTTGCGCCACTTGGCCGCCCTTGGGCAGGGCATTGAGAGCGGGCTGCGCCCAGGCGAGAGCAACCCAAACGAAGCTGGCGGTGAGCACGCCCATGAAGCGGCTCATGTTGCGGGCCAAGCCGAAGGGCTCAGCCCCTGGGCTGACCGCGCCGTGGGCGCCGTTGGCTTTGCCCTGGCTGTTGGCGTGTTCGCCCACGGCCACCAGGGTGCCCAAGCGTGCGGAAAAGACGGTTTTGAAACAAAACTTGTTCATGGCCGATAGATGATTGTTCGTGTCACGTGGCGCGCTGAACGCGCACACGCAAAGCCGAGTCACCTAAAAGCCAAAAGTCATTTGACAAAGAACACTAAAGGCGACAATAATTGATAAATTTTTGCTTTTTCATATTTTAGTGCCTATTTACGATTGAATCAATCTTAAAGTACCTAAATTGATTTTTTGCACACAACATTGTCATTATTGAAACAAAAAAACCGCTTTAAGCGGTTTTTTTGATAATTTCAATGAAGTCGGCCAACTGGCCATGTGGTCAGTACAAATAAGTCAACGCCGCATTCAAGCGCCAATTGTTCGGCTTGGACTCGATGTTGCTGGCCTGCCAGGCCTTGTAACCTCCCACACCTTTGGCCAGCGTGGTGTTGTAGTACCAACGGCCAACGTTGCCGCCGACCTGTGCACCCACGGCCTGCAAGCTGTAGTTGCCATCAAACACACCCTCCGTCACCGTTTTGGCAGGCCGAACCACACCCGCGTCGTAAAACGCACCTACCGTGATGGTGCCAGACAGGCGCTTGTTGAGCTCAAGCGACAGGAATACCGCATCGTCACCCACACCATCGACCGAGGTGTAGGCCCGCACACCGTTGACGCCGCCCAGGTTGAAGCGGTTTTGGCTGTCCAGGTTACGGCTGGACCACTGGCCGCGCACCTTGGCGCTGCCCTGCCACGATTCATCGGCTGTCAAAAACCACTGCTTTCGGGCATTGAAGTCGAGGCGCACATAGCTGCCCTCCAGCACTTTGGGGTCGGTTGAATGCGTATATTCGCCAAGCACCAGACCCAAGTCCACGCGAATGGGCACTGCGGACAACTTTTCGTTGTCTGCAGACAATTTGAACCGCAGCTGCTGGTCATGTGTGCGGTTGATTTCTGTGCCGGTCAAGGCCAGCTTGCTGTTGCTGTGCCGGCCGATCCAATCCAGGCTGCTCTTGTAAACCACATCGCGTTGGTTGCCCAAGATGCGGTCGTAGCCCACGTTCACGTCGCCCGAATAGCCCCGGGTGCTGGCATCGCCGCCCAAAATAGACTCACTTTGCGACGAAGAAAACCCGAAGCGCATGCGGCCCTTGAGGGCTGGAACGGGTGAATCGTATTCAGCCCGCGCGTAATTAATGCCTTGTGACTTTTGCCACGTCAAGGTCCACTTGGCTGTCGGCAAAGAACCGCCAATCTGGGTCTGCCCCAGCAACTGCGGGCGACCGTATTGCTTCAGGCCATAGTTGTTGATCTGCCACAGCCCACCCAAAACCTGACCCGCACGGTATGAAGCTTCGCTCACGCTCACGGACAGATCCAACAAATCTGGGCCCGCCGAGCGGATGGCCACATCCAGTTCAAGGGGCATCTCGAAGCTCACCGCATCGAGTTTTTGCTCCAGGCTGAGCACATCGATGTAAGCACCGGGCTTGAAGGCCTCTTCAAAATACACGCTCACAGCAGCCAGATACCGCTTGGCCAAGTTCTCGTCGCGTGCAAAAATTTTGACCGAATTGATGCGAGGCAACACCAGCTTGACCACGAGTTTGCTGCCGCCGTTGGGCAAATCCACGGTTTCGGTCTGGGCATACGCCAAATAACCGGTCTTCTTGGCCTGCTCAAAAAGCCAGGTCTTGAAGTCGATCATGTTGTCGGAACTGAGCGGCTTGCCGATGAAAGGCTTGAAATAGGCCTCGATCTCTGGCTTCAAACGATCGGCCTGCACCTCCAGCACATCCAAACGATCCAAAGACACAATCGAATCCAAGCCAATCAAATCCAGCCCGGTTGTGGCCTGCGGCGCGGTGCGGCTGGGCAACTGACTTTGTGATGCCTCGATGCTGCGCTGCGCAGAAGGTGCAGCAGTCTGGGCCTGGGCTTGCAAAGGCAAGGCACAAACCAGCACGGCCAAACCCACGACATTCAGGGTTGGCTGGGTCTTAGAAAAAAGTGTACGCATCATCAATCTTTCAAGGAAACTACTTTTGTGGGGGCAAAGCACATCTCGACACCAAGAATTTTAGTGTCTTCGCACTCACACAGCTCAGGATTGAGCACGGAACATTGCTCGGTCACTTCGATGTTGACGGGTTCGTCGTTCACACCCGTCGCAGCGCCTGCACCCGATGCACCGCTGAAACGAGTTCGGCTCGCCGTTGGGCGCGCGCCTGTGGGCAAGCCTGAGGCGGGGTCTACAGAGGCCGGCAGGAACGACAGAATCGAGGCGCGTAACGCTGCAGTGGTGTTGGCCAAGTCGTAATTGGAAGCCAAACCGTTGCTGCCATTGGCCAGGTTGAACCGGGCATTGACCACCTTGTTGCTGCCCACCAAAGCGTCTTCAAACTCGCCTTGACCGTTCACGTTCAGGCTCTCGCCCGACACCAGTCCGGTCAGGCTGCCTGCGCGCACTTGCGCTGTGGCGTTGCCATCCACCACTTTGTCCTGCGCCGTGTTGCCGCTCAGGCTGACCGTGCGTGGGGTAATCCTGGCCTGGGTGCTGGCGTCATTGCTCAGGCTGTAGTTGCCTGCGTCGGTGCCTTGCAATTGCAAGCCACTCACCAGCACCGCCTTGGCCAGCACCTGGCCGTCTGCGCCACGGGCAACGTTTTTGTCGGCAAAGTTACCCTGGGCGTTTTGGGTGCCCACGCCCACGTTGTCGCCAATCACCACGTTGGCCAGCGCTGCATTGGCCACCGACACCACCGCTGCGGTGTTGCCGTCGTACACCTTGTCGGCGGCGGTGATGCCGCTGACGATCAGCCCTCGTGGGGTGATGCGTGCGCTGGTGGCAGGCACGCTGGCGGCGTTGCCCAACACGTAGTTGGCCCCATCGGCACCGCCCAAACCTGCCACGCTGCCCGTCAACGTCACGGCCTGGGCCACCACGTTGCCCGCGCCGTCTCGCGCCACGTTCTTGCTGGCAAAGTTGCCCGTCAAGCCCGTCACGTTGACCGTGTCACCGGCCAGGATGTCGACGCTGGTGGCCAGCAGTGCGGCGGCTGTGTTGCCGTCGTACACCTTGTCAGCCGCTGTCACGCTGGCGAGGATCACCTTGGGGGTGACCACGTAGTTGGCCAGGGTGGTGGGGGCTGCTGTGTAGTTGCCTGCATCCACGCCGCCCAGCGCAGCGCCCACTGTTTGCTGGTAGGCGCCTACACGCAGGCGATTGCTGCTGCTGAAGGCTGAGTTGACCAAAGAGGCAACGCCTGACAAGGACACTTCATCGCCAATGATTTGGCCAGTGATGCTGGCTGCGCCAGTGGCGGCGGCTGTGCCGTAGGTGGTGGACACATCGGCGATCTGCGTGGCCAAGTTCAGCCTGTTCACCAAGTAATTGCTGCTGCTGGTGCCTGCGAAGGTGTAGTTACCGGCATCGTCACCCCCCACGCCTGCGCCAACGCTTTGGGTGTAGGTGCCAGCCTTGAGGTTGTTGCTGGTGCTGAATGCCTGGCCAGTCAAAACCACTGTCTGGGTTGGAGTCAACTTATCACCTGAAAGGCCGTTGAATGAAACAACACCAACTGCGGCCGATGTGCCATAAACCGTGGTTACATCCGAGATGGAACCAGTCAGTGCCTTCAGATCCACCTTGTAGCTGCCTTTGACGTCTGCAAAGGTGTAGTTGTCTTTGTCAGCACCGGTAAGGCTCGAAACCGACTGAACGTCTGCATGGGTGTCCGCTTTGAGTTTGCCGCTGCCGCTGGTCTTGCCGGTAGTGTTGAAGCTGACATCAGTCGATATGACACTGACATCGTCAGCACCCACCTTGTTGGTCAAGCTCACCGCACCCGCAACCAAGGGATCGCCATAAATGCTGTTGCCTTGAGCGATTGAGCCGGTCAAAGCCTTTTTCTCGACTTCGTAGTCGCCTTTGACATTGGC
>JBIKRC010000179.1:0-4826 GCA_044349375.1 Limnohabitans sp. | reverse complement strand
GGATGGGTCAAGTTCGCGGGCCTCGATGCGGCTGCCGCTTTGTAATTCGGGCAAGCCGGATTCGACCACCAGTTGCCCTTCGATGTGTCCGGCGTGCCAAGCCCGGGCTTTGTCGTCCTGGCATTGGGTTTGCAGAACCACCGTGCCCACCACGCGCACACCCAGGGCGAGGGACGGGCAGCGCTGGGCGCAGGCTTGGGCCGAAAACACCAGCAGCACCGGGGCCTCCGGGGTGCCCAGGCTTTGGCTCCAAGTGGCGGAGCTGTCCACCCAATAGACGCTGCGCGCGGGTTGGCTCAGGGCGCTCAGGCCGTTGCGCGATTGCGCCTCAGACCAGGCACGGATCTGTTCGGGGGTGATGTCGCCCAGCACGCTGCTCCAGGCTTGGCTGCCGCAGTTTGTGCGGGGCGTGGCGGTGTCCGGTCCGGTGAGTGTGCCGCCTGCGGGCAAATGCTCTGCGCCAAAAGCCAGGCAATTGCGCCGCTCGGCTGTGGAGATCAGGCCGTTGTTGTTTTTATCGGCCAACCAGAAACTGTGTACCGCTGCACCGGTTGCCGTGCCGCTGCAGGCGATGCCCGTTTTGCTAAGCGGACACACGCTGACCGCAGCACCGTTTGCTGGCGCGGCGCAGCCATTGAGCACCACGGCGGCCGTATTGGGGTGTTCTGGGGCTGGTGCCACGGTGGGGATGAACACTTGGGCCTGAACCTGCGCTCGGCTGGTGCCATCTTTGAGGCTGGCGCTGGCCAGCAATTGGGCCACATGGGGTGAGCTGACCAGGTCACGCACGGCCATCACCTGGACCACCGCGTCAGGCAAGCCGGGGTGTGCAGGCGGCAACAAGGCCACGCACTGCCAGCGTGGTCCGCTGAAAGCAGCAGGGCAGGGCGCGGCGGCTGGGCCTGGGCCCCAAGCGGGTGGTGTCGGACTGCTGTCGTGTTGCCTCTGCATCTCGGCCCGCGCCCAGGCCAAGGCCGCTTCGGCGGCCAGTCGCGCTTGAGCGGCCTGGCTTTGGTTGTGACTGGCCAGCCGGTCTACCAGCACGCTTCGGGCGCTGTAAAAACTGGCCAGACTGGCCAACAGCCCCAGGCTGATTGCCACCAGCAAGCTGATGGCACCGCCTTGCACTGCGTGCCCCGGGGGGCCGCATAGACGGCGCAGCTTGCTTGGCTGGATCATGGGACGGCGCCACAAACCGCAGGCCAAGGCGAGGCGGGCACGTCGTTGCGCAGCGACACGGTTTGCGACAGACTCAGGGCGCGTGTGGCATCGCGCGGCCACTGCGCGCTCAGCTGCACCGTGACCCAACGCGCCACCCAACGCCCGCGTTTTTCGCAGTGCACTTGCCAAGCCAAGTCGGTCATTTTCAGGCTGCCTGCATCGGTCAAATCGGTCCAGACCTCGGGTGTGCAGGCGGTGCGGATCTGCAACTCATGGTCCTTCAATCGAAAGCCTGAACACTCGTTGTTGTCCAGCAGGCCGTTTTGGTTGCGGTCCTGTCCAAAGCTGATGCGCTGGCCCTGCACCAGCAAGTCGGCCTGGCCGGCGCAAAAAGCGTCTGCGCAATGGGCTTTGGCACGTTCACGCCAAGCATGTCCGAGCGATTGCGCCTGGCGCAGCTCTCGGGCGATGGTGTCCAGCGCTGAGCGCAGGTCGTGGTGCACATGGCTGTCTTGCAGTGCCAGACGATGTCCCTGCAGGTGCTGCGCCAACATTTGGCTGCCAGCGGCCAGCACCACCAATCCAACGCTCAGACCCACCAACAAGCCCACCAGGGTTTCGCCTTGTTGAGCGCTGGCTGCGCAAACACAGGGCTGGCCACTGCCGCAAAAAACCTTGGGGTGATCAGTCATGGGCTGGGATACGCAGGTGTCAGCACTGGACCGTGTGGGCATGATCGACTCATTGCCGCCAGCAGCGGCCTGGATCGCCCACAAGATCGGCCCCGCTGCTGAGCACCACGGTGGCCATGTGCAGCAGTTGCAGGCGCATGGGTGCGCAGGCGCTGTCGCGCGCTTGCGCTCCGATGGGGGTCGCGATCAGGCTGTAGCCCTCGCTGCTGGCGTCTTCGATGGCGAGGCGGTAATGTCCGCCAGGGGACAAGTTGCCTGCCCAGCCCAAGTTGGCCAAATCGCTGGCATGGCTGCTTTGGGTGCCACGCCAGCGGGCTTGGGCCAGTTGCAGTTGCTGCAAGGCGCTTTGTGCATCGCTGCGCCGAGCCTGGCGCTGCTGCCCCTGAAACGCGGGCAAGGCCAGGGCTGCCAGAACGGCCAACAAGGCCAGGCTGACCATCAGCTCACTCAAGGTCCAGCCCGATGACTGGGCGGCAGCACCCGTGTTTTGGCAGCTTGCGGGCATCTTCATGTCTTTCTCTTGTTTGAAGATGGATATTGTGAATACTTAATAATCACTTGTACAGCCAGGCCAGCCGGGTGGTTGGGCCAGCCAAATCGGCTGCAGGTTTTCACGGATCAAACAGGAGGTCAAGTCATGCGCGACCGAGGTTTTACGCTGCTTGAAGCACTGGTGGTGCTGGCCCTGCTCGCGGTGCTGCTGTCTTTGGCGGCTCCAAGCCTTCAAGGCTTGCGGCAAAAACACCAGATGCAAAGCCAGGCTGAGCAATTGCAGGCCAGCTTGCTGCTGGCGCGTTCCGAGGCACTGCGGCGACAGCAGCGGGTGACCCTGTGCGTGCGTGCGACAGCCGTCGGTGCTGGAGAAGACTGTGCGCCGTCCGGCTCTTGGTCGCAAGGCTGGGTGGTGTTTGTTGACGGCAACGACAGCGGTCGCCGCGAGGCGGCTGAGACCGTGTTACAAGTGCAAAAGGCTTTGCCTGGCTTTTTGACGCTGCAAGGCAACGCCACGGTGGACCGCTACATCTCTTATGGTCCGCAAGGCCGCAGCCAAAGCACATCGGGTTCTTTTCAGGCTGGCACCTTGACCCTGTGTGGGGCAGGGCAAGCCCATGTCTGGCGGGTGGTGATCAACGCGGTGGGCAAGCCCCGACTGGAAAAAGCCCAGCGCTTGTACAGCGCACCTTGTTGAAGCAAGATTGGTTCAGACCCATCCTCAGCCCATACCCGATGCCGGGAGCGTTTGAAGTCGCCCCAGTACGGGTGAGGGTCAGCGTTGAACCTCGTCGACCAGGGTCTTGAACGCGTCGATGTCTTCAAAGTTGCGGTACACGCTGGCAAAGCGCACATAGGCCACTTTGTCGAGTTTTTTCAGCTCGCGCATGACCAACTCGCCAATGCGGTGCGAGGCCACTTCGCGAATGCCCAGGTTGAGGAGCTTTTCTTCGATGCGCTCGATGGCGCCGTCGACCTGTTCGATGCTCACAGGCCGCTTGCGCAAGGCCAAGTTGAGGCTGGCGCGCAGTTTTTCGCGTTGGTAATCGATGCGCCTGCCGTCTTTTTTGACGATGGCCGGAAAGTTGACTTCCGGCTTTTCGTAAGTGGTGAAGCGTTTTTCACACGCGCCACATTGGCGGCGACGCCGGATGAAATCCCCGTCTTCGGCCAAGCGGGTCTCCACCACTTGGGTTTCAAGGTTGCTGCAAAACGGGCATTTCATCGCGCGGGCCGCTCAGCCGTAGACCGGGAAGCGGCTGGTCAGGGCGTGTACCTTGGCGCGTACAGCGGCCAAGTTGGCTTCGTCCAGCGGGTTGTCCAGCACGTCGGCGATCAGGTGGGCCGTGGCGCGGGCTTCTTCGTCCTTAAAGCCACGGGTGGTCATGGCCGGGGTGCCGATGCGCACGCCACTGGTCACGAACGGCTTTTCAGGGTCGTTCGGGATGGTGTTTTTGTTGATGGTCATGTGGGCGTTGCCCAAAGCGGCTTCGGCCACTTTGCCGGTAATGCCCTTGGCCCTTAAATCGACCAACATGACGTGGCTCTGGGTACCGCCGCTCACGATGCGCAGGCCGCGCTGGGTCAAGGTCTCGGCAATGATTTGCGCGTTCTTGATCACTTGGGCTTGGTAGGCCTTGAACTCTGGCGCCATCGCTTCTTTGAAGGCCACGGCCTTGGCCGCAATCACATGCATCAGAGGGCCGCCTTGCAGGCCAGGAAAGATCGCGCTGTTGATGGCTTTTTCGTGTACGGCCTTCATCAAGATGATGCCGCCGCGCGGGCCGCGCAAGCTCTTGTGGGTGGTCGAGGTCACCACGTCGGCGTGCGGCACAGGGTTGGGGTAAACGCCTGCAGCGATCAGACCCGAGTAATGGGCCATGTCGACCAAAAAGATGGCACCGACTTCTTTGGCCACTTTGGCAAAGCGCTCAAAGTCGATGTGCAGCGAATAGGCAGAAGCGCCGGCAATGATCAGTTTGGGCTTGTGCTTTCGGGCCTGGGCTTCCATGGCTTCGTAATCAATGGCCTCGTTGGCATCAAGACCATAGGACACGGCATTGAACCATTTGCCCGACATGTTGAGCGGCATGCCGTGGGTCAGGTGACCGCCTTCTGCCAGGCTCATGCCCAAAATCGTGTCGCCGGGTTTCAGGAAAGCCAAAAACACGGCCTCATTGGCCGATGCGCCGCAGTGCGGCTGCACGTTCGCGGCTTCTGCGCCATAAATTTGTTTGATGCGGTCAATGGCCAACTGCTCGGCCACGTCCACATGCTCGCAACCACCGTAGTAGCGCTTGCCGGGGTAGCCTTCGGCGTATTTGTTGGTGAGCTGGCTGCCTTGAGCGGCCATGACGGCGGGCGAGGCGTAGTTTTCGCTGGCGATCAGCTCGATGTGGTGCTCTTGGCGGGCGTTTTCGGCCTGGATGGCGGCGAAAATTTCGGGGTCGGTTTGTTCAATCAGGTGGTTGCGGTGGTACA
>JBIKRC010000178.1:0-4833 GCA_044349375.1 Limnohabitans sp. | reverse complement strand
GCGTTGTGCATCACCGCCTGGCTGCGCCATTCGCGCTTTGGCGCTTACCTGCAAGCGGTGCGTGACAACGAAGATGCGGCCCGCGCCATTGGCGTGAACCCCTTCAGCGTCAAGTTGATCGCTACCATCTTGTCGGGTGGCTTGATGGGGGCAGCCGGGGCGTTTTATGTGCAGGTGTTTCAGTACATCGACCCGGGCATTGCCTTTGGGGCGCACACCTCGGTCGAGGCCCTGGTGGGCGCAATCGTGGGGGGCATGGGCACGCTGTGGGGACCGCTCTTGGGGGCGGTGAGCCTGCACATCCTGGCGGACCTCACGCGCAACCTGTTTGGTCAGTTGCCGGGCATCAACATGGTGATTTATGGCGTGGTGCTGATCGTGATCGTGATGTTCTTGCCGCGCGGCATTGCGGGGCTGGGCACCATCACGCCGCTGCAGTGGTTGCGCGGCAGCAAGTCGGATGGAGACAAATCATGAGCACGCTGCTGCAGATCGAGGGCGTGGGCAAATCCTTTGGTGGCCTCAAAGCCGTGCAGAACGTGAGCCTGTCGGTGACCGAAGGGCGTCTGAGCGCCTTGATCGGGCCGAATGGCGCAGGCAAGACAACCTTGTTTGCGCTCATGTCGGGATTTCTCACGCCGGACACGGGCCGTGTGGTGTTTGCAGGCCAGGACATCACTGGCCAACCGCCCCACCTGAATGCCCGCATGGGCCTGACGCGCACTTTCCAGATCGTGCAGCCCTTTGCGGCGCAGACCGTGCGCGAGAACATCGCGGTGGGCGCGCACCTGCATTTGCCGCGCCGCCCGCAGGCGCTTGAATTTGCCGAATCGGTGGCTCAGCAGGTTGGCCTGAGCCCGCAGTTGGACAAACTGGCCAGTGACCTGACGGTGGCGGGCCGCAAACGTCTGGAGCTGGCCCGCGCACTGGCCACGCGCCCTCGCTTGTTGCTGCTGGACGAGGTGCTGGCAGGCCTGAACCCGCAAGAAATTGCCGAGATGATCCCGGTGGTGCAAGGCATTGCCCAAAGTGGCGTGACAGTGCTGATGATCGAACACGTCATGCAAGCGGTGATGAGCTTGGCGCAAGAGGTCTGGGTGCTGGCGCAGGGGCAGTTGATTGCCCAAGGCACGCCCGCCGAGGTGACGAACAACAAAGCCGTGGTCGAGGCTTATCTGGGCCACGGCACTGCCGAGCGGCTGCAAAAGAACGCGGCCCAAGCCCAAACAGCGCAGGAGGTTCAGGCATGAGCGCTTTGTTGAATGTGCAGGGCCTCAAATCCGGCTACGGCGTGGTCGAGGTCTTGCGCGGTGTGGACTTGCAGGTCATGCCCGGTGAGTTGGTGGCGCTTTTGGGCAGCAACGGCGCAGGCAAAACCACGCTCAACCTCACACTCAGCGGCCTGGTGGCCACGCGTGGGGGCCAAGTGGGCTTTGACGGTCAAGACATCACCGGTCTGCATTCGCGCCAGGTGGTCAAGCACGGTTTGATTCAGGTGCCCGAAGGCCGCAAGGTCTTTCCCAACCTGAGCGTGCACGAGAACCTCGAGCTGGGGGCCTTCACCCGTGGGCGTGAGCGCAAGCTGCAAAACCTAGACAAGGTCTATGAAACCTTTTCACGATTGAAAGAGCGCGTGGCCCAGTTGGCTGGCACTTTGAGTGGCGGCGAGCAGCAGATGCTGGCGATTGGCCGGGGCCTGATGGCCGAACCGCGCTTGTTGATTCTGGACGAGCCCTCGCTGGGTTTGTCGCCGCTGTTGGTAGAAGAGTTGTTTGGCCTGATCGCTCAGCTGCGCAGCAGCGGTTTGGCGATCTTGCTGGTGGAACAAAACGTGGGCCAGTCGCTCGACATTGCCGACCGTGCCTACGTGATGGAAAACGGCCAGATCCGTTTCACCGGCACACCGGCCGAGTTGTTGGCCAGTGACACGCTCAGAAAGGCCTATTTGGGCATGTGAGGCTGGAGGGCTGTGCTGTGTGCCCAAGCCGCAGGAAACCGATTGAATTTTTGACACGCAGGACTGTCGCATGACACACACAAAAACCTCGCCCCGCCCCACCACGACACGCCGCGCTCTGGTGTTGGGTACGGCCCTGGCCTGTGCTGCTTGGGCCGGTGGTGCGCAAGCCCAAACGCAGCCGCCCATCAAAATTTTGGTGGGCGCGCCTGCAGGCGGCACCACCGACACCATGGCCCGCACATTGGCCACGGCACTGGGCACGCAACTTGGCCGCACCGTGGTGGTCGAGAACAAGCCCGGCGCGGGTGGCAACCTGGCTGCCGACGCGGTGGCCAAGGCCGCGCCCGATGGCAACACCTTGCTCATGAGTTTTACCAGCCACGCCATCAATGCCTCGCTCTACCCGAGTTTGCCGTTTGACCCGGTGAAAGACTTCACGCCGCTGACCATGGTGTCGACTTCGCCATCGATTTTGGTGGCCCACACCAAGCTGCCCGCCAACAACGCGGCCGAGCTGGTCAAGCTGGCCAAAGCCAAGCCCGGACAGCTGAACTTTGCGATTGGCGCTTTAGGTTCATCGCTGCACATGGCGGGTGACGCGTTCAAGATGCAAGCAGGCGTGTTCATTGTCAACATCCCTTACCGGGGCACGGCCCCGGCGGTGCAAGACGTGCTGGCGGGTCAAGTCGATCTGATGTTTGCGGCGGTGGGCAATGTGCAGTCTCACATCAAGGCGGGCAAGCTCAAGGCGCTGGGCGTGACCAGCGCCAAGCGGCTGGCGGCTTTTCCGGATGTACCCGCCATTGGCGAGAGCTTGCCGGGTTATGAGTCCAGTGCCTGGTTTGGTCTGTTTGGCCCGGCTCGCATGAGCCCTGAATTGACCAAACGCTTGGCAGATGCAGCCCGCGCTTCTGTGCTGTCGCCCGAGGTCAAGCGCCGCATCGAAAACGAAGGGGCCACGCCTGTGGGCAACAGCCCGGAAGAATTTTCCCGCTTTGTCGACAGCGAGATCGTGCGCTGGCGCAAGGTGGTGCAGTACGCCGGAGCCAAACCAGAATGAGCGCCGCTCTGTCGCAAACCCTGGCGCAAAAACTCCTTGCCCGCGCCTCTGGCCGCGCCCATGTGGCCGTGGGCGAGGTGGTCACCTGCAAGGTGGACCTGGCCATGTTTCACGACTCGTCCGGCCCGCGCCGCTTGAAGCCCATGCTCGACGAGCTGGGGGCCGAGATTTGGGACAAAAACAAAGTGGTGCTGGTGCTGGACCACTATGTGCCTGCACAAGACGCCGATGCGCAGCAGATCGTGCAGATCGCACGCGACACGGCCAAACAATGGCAGCTGCCGCATGTGATCGACAGCGAGGGCATTTGCCATGTGGTGCTGCCCGAGCGGGGCCATTTGAAGCCCGGCATGTTTTGCGTGGGCGGCGACTCGCATTCGCCCACAGGCGGCGCGTTTGGTTGCTACATGTTCGGCATCGGCGCGACCGAGATGCTGGGCGTGTGTGTGACCGGCCAAATTTGGGTCCAGGTGCCACGCACCTTGCGCATGCACTGGTCAGGCCGCTTGCAGCGCGGCGTGTCTGCCAAGGACATGATGCTGCACATGATCGGACGCTTTGGCATGAACGGGGGCCAATACCAAGCGGTCGAATTTGCCGGAGCTGCCGTGCAGGCGCTGTTGATGGCCGAGCGCATGACGCTGTCTAATATGAGTGCTGAGATGGGTGCGCAGGCGGGCTTGATCGCCGCCGACGAGACCACTTTGAAATACCTGCGTGGTGTGGGTGTGGACCCGGCGCATTTGGCCGAGGCCGAGCAGTGGCACACGGACGAAGACGCCGAGTACGAACAGCAAGACTTTGACGCCAGCACCCTCAGCCCGCAAGTGGCCGCGCCACACAGCCCGGCCAACACACGGGATGTGGGCGCGTTTGCCGACGTGTTGCCGAACATTGCCTACATCGGTGCTTGCACCGGGGCCAAGCTGGAAGACCTGCGCGCCGCAGCGTCGGTGCTCAAGGGCCAGCGCGTGGCCGCAGGGGTGCAGCTCATGGTGGCCCCCGCCAGTGCCCGTGAACAAGCGCAGGCCACACAAGAAGGCGTGATGCAAATCCTGCTGGACGCCGGGGCCACGGTGCTGCCCAACAGTTGCGGTGCGTGTGCGGGCTATGGTGCGACTTTCCCCGAAGGCTCCACCGTGATTTCGACCACCGCCCGCAACTTCAAAGGCCGCATGGGCCCGGCCAGCGTGAACGTGTATTTGGCCTCACCCTACACCGTTGCGGCTTCTGCTTTGCGCGGGCGCATCAGCGATGCACGCGAGGTCTTGGCATGAACAAACGCAGTTTCCAAAACGCACGCGTTTGGCGTGTGGGTGCCGATGTGGACACCGATGCCCTGGCCCCCGGCGCGTACATGAAGCACGGCCTGGAAGTGATCGGCTGGCATTGCCTGGAGGCGGTGCGCAGTGATTTCGCTTCGAGCGTGAAAGAGGGCGATGTGATCGTGGCCGGGGCCAACTTTGGCATTGGGTCATCCCGCGAGCAGGCCGCCGGTGTGCTGCGGCACTTGGGGCTTGCGGCCGTGATCGCGCCGTCGTACAGCGGCCTGTATTTTCGAAACGCCTTCAACCTGGGCCTGTTGCTGCTGACTTGTCCCGAAGCCGACAAGATCGAAGAGGGTGAGCGTGTGGCTTTGCATTTTGAGGGCGACACACCGCAGGTGATCCGTGCCAACGGTCAGGATTTGGCGTGTGCGCCGATTCCCGGCTTTTTGATGGACATGGTCGATGCAGGCGGTTTGCTGCCCCTGCTCAAACAAAAACAACAAGGATGAACCCGATGGTTTCAGCTTCACAAACACCCGCTGCCA
>JBIKRC010000177.1:0-4835 GCA_044349375.1 Limnohabitans sp. | reverse complement strand
ATCATCATCCAGCGCGCACTTTGAACGCCTGAATGACCGTCTGACGCCGGTCATTGACGTATGATTTCAACTTATGAATATCATCATCCTCGGCGCTGGCCGCGTGGGCGAAAGCGTCGCTGAAAGCTTGGTTTCCGAGCAAAACGACATCACCGTCATCGACCAGGACCCAGCTCGCCTGAGGCTGCTGGAAGAGCGCTTGGACTTGCGTGGCGTTGTGGGCAACGGCATCCAGCCTTCGGTGTTGCGCGAGGCGGGGGCCAAAGACGCTGACATGATCATTGCCTGCGCGGCGGCAGACGAATCGAATCTGGTGGTCTGCAAGATTGCCCATGACGTTTTCAACATCCCCACCACCATTGCCCGTTTGCGCTCGCCCGAGTTCAACGAAGGCGACGAGTTGTTGGGCAAATCCGGTTTTGCGGTCGACCATGTGATCTGCCCCGAAGAATCGGTGATGCGCTACATCGAGCAGCTCATCCAATACCCTGAGGCCTTGCAGGTGTTGGAGTTTGCCGAGGGCCGCGTCAGCCTGATCGTGGTGCGCGCAGCGGCCGATAGCTTGCTGGTCAACCACACCATTGCCGAGTTTCGCGAACGTCTGCCGCATGCCGAAATGCGCGTGGTGGCCCTGTATCGGCAAGACACCCAGATCGACGCCACGCCCGAGACGCGCATTCTGCCCGGCGACGAGGTGTTTGTGCTGGCCGACACCAGCAAGATCCGCATCGTGCTGGCGGGCATCCACAAAACCGACAAACCCGTGCAGCGCTTGATGCTGGCCGGGGGTGGCAAGGTGGGCTTGCGCCTGGCGCGCATTTTGGCCAGTCAGTACGACGTGAAACTGATTGAGCGCGACAAAAAACGCTGCGAATACCTGGCCAGCCAGTTGCCTTCAAGCACCTTGATTCTGAACGGCGACGGCGCTGACGAAGACCTGCTGCACGAAGAGAACGTGGGCGAGATGGACCTGTTTCTGGCCTTGACCAGCGACGACGAGGACAACATCATGTCGGCCATGCTGGCCAAGCGCATGGGCGCAGGTCGCGTGATGGCCTTGATCAATCGCCGCGCTTATGCCGACATGATGCAAGGCAGCACGATCGACATTGCCATTTCACCCGCGCAAACCGTCATTGGCGAGCTGCTGGCGCATTTGCGACGGGGGGATGTGGCGGCGGTGCACAGCCTGCGACGGGGTGCGGCCGAGGCCTTGGAGGGCATTGCACGCGGCGACATCAAAACCTCCAAATTGGTGGGGCGGCGCGTCGAAGAAATCAAGCTGCCCAAAGGGGTCAGCATGGGCGCCATCGTGCGCGGAGAGGGCAAAAAATCCGAAGTGCTGATGCCGCACCACGACACCTTGATCGAGACCGATGACCACATCATCTTGTTCATCCCCAACAAGCGCGATGTGCGTGCGGTGGAAAAACTCTTTCAGGTCGGCGCGACCTTCTTTGGCTGATGCTGAAAACCTTCTTCCCCGTTTTGGCGTTGATGGCGCGCATCTTGATCGCGTTCTCGGTCACTTTTTTGGTGCCCGGCATTTGGGCCTGGTTTGAAGACCACCACGATCTGCAGTGGATCTGGCTGGCCGGTTTTGGCCTTACGGCAACCAGTGGCCTGCTGCTGGCGGCCATCACACAGCGCCACCGGCGCGAACTGCTGGCCAAAGACGGTTTCTTGTTGGTCAACATGGTTTGGTTGGTCTTGCCCGCTTACTCGGCATTGCCCCTCATGTTTTTGGTGCCCGACATCTCCTGGTTCAAGGCCTACTTTGAAGCCATGAGCGCGCTCACGGCCACTGGAGCCACGGCCTTGTCGGGGCTGGAGTACTTGCCTGTGTCGGTGAACATCTGGCGCTGCTTTTTACAACTCATTGGTGGCCTGGGCATCATGCTGCTGGTGGTGGCGGTGCTGCCCATGCTGGGTCTGGGCGGGATGCAGCTCTACAAGACCGAAACGCCCGGCCCCATGAAAGACACCAAATTCACACCGCGCATTTCCGAGACGGCGCGCGGCCTGTGGGGCGTGTACTTTGTGTTTTCGGGTGCTTGCCTGTTGGCTTACCGCTGGGCGGGCATGAGCTGGGCCGATGCCTTCATGCACATGTGCACCACCATGGGCTTGGGCGGATTCTCTTCCTACGATGCCAGCTTTGCGCATTTCAACTCGCCCTTGATTGAAGGCGTGGCCATTGTCTTCATGACGCTGGCAGGCATCAGCTTTGTGCGCTACTTTGTGGTGCTGCGCACCCTGTCGTTCAAGCCTGTGACCAACGACCATGAAATCCGCACCTACTTTGCTGTGCTGGTCTTGGCCACTGTGCTGCTGACGAGTTTGTTGATGGTCCATGGCGTGTACAACGACTGGGCCCATGCCTTGCGCGTGAGCGCTTTCCATGTCGTGTCTCTGGCCACCACCACCGGCTACGCGGCCACCGACTATGCGCTGTGGCCCGTGTTTGCGCCGGTCTTGCTGATGTTTTTGGGCTGCTTTGTCTCGTGCGCGGGCTCCACCGGTGGCGGCATCAAGATGGTGCGCATGATCTTGCTGGTCAAGCAAGCGCGACGAGAGCTGGTGCGCATCATCCACCCGCGCGTCATCAACCCGGTCACGCTGGGGGGTGGGATCATGCCCATGTCGGTCATGACGGCGGTGCTGGGCTTCATGCTCATTTATGGCGGAGCCACCATGGGCCTGAGCATGTTGCTTTTGCTCAGTGGCATGGACATCGTCACCGCGTTTTCGGCGGTGATCGCCACCGTCAACAACATCGGCCCGGGACTTGGCGAAGTGGGGCCCTCGGGCAATTACGGCGGCCTGAACCCCTTTCAGCTGGGCGTGCTGACCTTTGCCATGTTGCTGGGCCGCCTCGAGTTGCTGTCGGTGCTGGTCTTGTTCAGCTCGCACTTCTGGCGAAAATAAACCCACCCTCAAGCGACGCTATTCAATACACACAAGGAGACAGACATGCCCATCACCAAAGGATTTCAGGCGCTCGTGGACGAAGCCATGGCCCAGGTCACGACGCACAGTGTGGACGCGGTGCGCGCCCGCATGAGTGACCCGAGCGTGAAAATCGTCGACATCCGTGACCCGCGTGAACTGGAGCGCGAAGGCACTGTGCCCGGCGCTTTGCTGGCCCCGCGCGGCATGCTCGAATTTTGGGTGGACCCGGCTTCGCCCTACTTCAAGCCCGTGTTTGCCGACGAGAGCAAGCAGTTCATCTTGTTTTGCGGCGCAGGCTGGCGCAGCGCCCTGGCCACCAAAACCCTGCAAGACATGGGCATGACCAACGTCGCCCATATCGATGGCGGATTCACCGCCTGGAAAAAAGCTGCGGCACCCATCGTCACCATGGAACAACACAAGGCCGAAAGCGCAGCGCGTAAAAGCGCTTGATGTCTGATCCCCGTAGGTCGGCGGCTTTAGCCCCGACAAACCCGGGAGGTCCACCTTTGTCGGGGCTGAAGCCGCCGACCTACAAAACAGCCCATGAATTTGACACCTTGCCCCTGCGGACGCACCACCGTCAAAGGCCAGCCGCTGGCGCTCGATGCATGCTGTGGCCTTTACCACTCGGGTCAGCCCGCGCCTGATGCCGAAAGCCTGATGCGCTCGCGCTACAGCGCTTTTGTGCGGGGCGATGTGCCTTATCTGCTGGCCACTTGGCACATCAGCCTACGCCCTGCTGAGCTCAAGCTCGAAACAGGTGGCAAATGGTTGGGCCTTCAGATCCAGCAGCACCGAGTGACAGGCACTGACACTGCCGAGGTCGAATTTGTGGCGCGTTTTCGGGTGGGCGGCAAAGCCGTGCGCCAACACGAGCGCAGTCGCTTTGTGCGGGAAGACGGGCGCTGGTTTTATGTGGATGGCGATGCGCTGTGAAGCCCCGCAGCGACAGACCGTATGATCTTGCGCATGAACTTTGAAGCCATTCTTTTTGATTGCGACGGCGTGCTGGTGGACAGCGAAGCCATCACCTGCGGCGTGCTGCGCGACATGTTTGACGAGCAGGGCTGGCGCATGACGCTGGCCGAATGCATGCAGCGTTTTGTGGGCCACACCGTCAAAAGCCAGCGCAGCGTGATCGAGGCGCACACCGGCCAGCCGCTCACCGATGCGTGGCTGGAACAGTTCTTTGCGCGCCGCAACGAACGCCTCACCCAAAACATCACCGCCATTGACGGTGTCCACGAAGCGGTGGCACATTTGAACGAGCACTGCCAGGGCCGCATCGCTGTGGCATCGGGGGCAGACCGGTTCAAGGTCGAAATGATGCTCAAGCAGGTGGGCTTGATCGAGTTTTTTGAAGGCCGCATTTTCAGCGGCCATGAAATGCCGCGCAGCAAACCGCACCCCGATGTGTATTTGGCTGCTGCCGCGCATTTGAAGATGGATCCGGCGCGCTGCCTGGTGGTGGAAGACACAACCGTGGGCATCACAGCGGGTGTGGCCGCTGGCGCAACCGTCTGGGCCTATGCCGCGCCGCCAGCTGAACATGCGCCGCTCTTGCAAGCGGGCGCGCAGCGGGTCTTCACGGGCATGCACGAGCTGCGTTTAGCTTGATCGCGTTGCTCGGTCCGGGCGCCAGCGACCGAAAAACAGTTTGAAGCCCACGGACAGACGTACAAATCGTAAGTCCATATAATCAGTATGATCATACTGATCAATGGAGGCTGTCATGTTGGTTCAAACTTCTGCGGTGGCGTTTCGCCAAAACCTGGGCGAGATGCTCAACCAAGTGCAATACAGGCAAGACCACATCGTCATCAGCAAAGACGGCAAGCCCGTGGCCGCCTTGGTGGATGTGAAACTGTACGAGCGGATTC
>JBIKRC010000175.1:0-4885 GCA_044349375.1 Limnohabitans sp. | reverse complement strand
TTCTTTTTGCCCTTGACTTTGGCGGATGCGGTCGAGGTGTCGACGGCTGCGGCGTTGGCGGTTTGCAAATAATTGGGATCTGACCCCAATTGATTCACCGGCGACGCCAATGTCTCGACATGGGGTGATGGGCTGGGTGACGATTTTGGCGTACCCCCGCCATATGAGGAGTCCAGCCCATTACCCCGTGTCGAGACCGACACCGACCTGCGAACTTGCATCGGATGCTTCATCGCATGCAATAAATAGCGCCCGGTTTGCGAATCTGCAGACGCCGTGATGTCGGCCACCGAACCCTCAGCCACCAAGCGACCACCGCGCTTGCCCGCACTGGGGCCAATGTCGATGATGTGGTCGGCGCGTCGGATGGTGTCTTCGTCGTGCTCCACCACCACCAGCGTGTTGCCCTTGTCGCTCAGGCTTTGCAAAGCGTTGAGCAAAATCCGGTTGTCGCGCGCGTGCAGGCCAATGGTGGGCTCGTCCAGCACGTAGCACACACCTTGCAGGTTGCTGCCCAGTTGCGCGGCCAAGCGGATGCGCTGCGCCTCGCCGCCCGACAACGTGGGCGCACCCCGGTCCAGCGTGAGATAACCCAAGCCCACCTCTTCCAAAAACTCCAAACGGCTTTTAATTTCGGGCACCAGGTCGCGGGCGATGTCGGCGTCACGGCCGGTGAGCTGCAGCTTGTCGACCCATTGCCGCACGTCGGTCACCGACAAGCTGGCGATGTCGGTGATCCGCCAGCCCTGGCCCGGGGCTGAGCCCAGCCGCACGGCGCGTGCCGTGGCGTTTAGTCGGGTGCCTTCGCAACGGGTGCACGCCACATTGGCCAGGTCTTCGATCTCAGGCTCGGCAAAGGTTTGCTCGCGGCCCTTGTTCTTGTCGTCTTGCACCGAGTCGTCGAACACTTGGCGCTCATCTTTGCTCAGCTTGACGCCCGTGCCCACGCAATCAGGGCACCAGCCGTGTTTGCTGTTGTACGAGAACAAACGCGGATCGAGTTCGGCATACGAGGTGTCGCACGCCGGGCAAGCCCGCAGTGTGGAGAACACACGGTGCTGCCCAATACGGGCAGTGGACTCGCCGCTGAACATGGCTTCGCGCAGGCCGTCCAGATCGCTCAACACATGCACCACGCCTTTGCCGTGTTCCAGTGTTTTGGTCAAAGCTTGGCGCAAGACGGATTCATGAGCAGGCGACACATCCAGGCTGGCCACGGGCAGCTCGATATTGTGTTCTTTGAACCGGTCAATGCGCGGAAAGCCTTGTGTGGGCAAAAAGTCGCCGTCCACGCGCAAGTGCGTGTAACCCCGCGGCCGCGCCCAATCGGCCAGCTCGGTGTACACGCCCTTGCGGTTGACGACCAGCGGCGCCAATAGGCCGATGTGCTGGCCCTTGAACTGCGTCATCAGCTGGGCAATGATGCTGTCGGGCGTTTGCGGCTGCACCGGCGTGTTGTCGTGCACGCAATGCTGGATGCCCAGCTTGACGTACAGCAGGCGCAAGAAATGCCAGACCTCGGTGGTGGTGCCGACGGTGGATTTGCGACCACCACGTGACAGCCGCTGCTCAATGGCCACGGTGGGCGGAATGCCATACACCGCATCGACCTCGGGGCGGCCTGCGGGCTGCACGATGCTGCGGGCGTAGGCATTCAGGCTTTCCAGATAGCGGCGCTGGCCTTCGTTGAACAGGATGTCAAAGGCCAACGTGGACTTGCCAGAACCGCTGACGCCGGTGACCACGTTGAACTTGCCGCGTGGGATGTCCACGCTCAGGTTTTTGAGGTTGTGCTCTTTGGCGTTGACGATCTGGATGTTGTTGTTCATCACAGGCTTACGACGAGCGGCTGGAGCAATTGAGCTTGCAGCAGCGCCGCCTCGAACGCCAGCCAGCGAGGCTGCGGTGCCAGAGGGTGACGATTTTGGCGTACCCCCGCCGTATGAGGAACCCTCTGACACCGCAGCCTCGCCCCCATAGACATTCAAACGCTCAGCCACACCAAACACCTCACCCATGGACTCGGCGTACTCGCGCAACGCCAGCCCCGTGTGTGATGTCGCGTGTTGGCGCACATCTTCGGGCGTGCCCTCGGCCACGATCAAACCACCGGCGTAACCGCCTTCAGGCCCCAAATCGATCAGCCAATCGCTGGCGCGGATCACGTCCAGGTTGTGCTCGATGACGATGAGCGAATGCCCCGCTTCGAGCAGCTTGCGAAGGGCGCGCATCAGCTTGGCGATGTCGTCAAAGTGCAGACCGGTGGTCGGCTCGTCAAACAAAAACAAAGTGCCTTTGCGCGCCAAACTCTGACGGCTTTTGGACGCACTCTTGGCGGCCTCGGCCAGAAAGCCTGCGAGCTTCAAGCGTTGAGCCTCGCCGCCCGACAGCGTGGGCACAGGCTGGCCCAAGCGCACGTATTCCAGACCTACATCCACAATGGGTTGCAGGGCACGGATCACGTCGCGGTCTTGCGCAAACAAAGCGGCGGCTTCACTCACCGTGAGGGCCAGCACGTCGGCCACGTTCAGGTGGCGCACCGCGCCGCCGATGGCTTGGCGCTCGACGGTGATTTCCAAAATCTCGGGGCGATACCGCTTGCCATCGCAATCGGGGCAACGCAGATACACATCGCTCAAGAACTGCATTTCGACGTGCTCAAAACCCGAGCCGCCACAAGTCGGGCATCGGCCATCGCCGCCGTTGAAGCTGAATTTGCTGGCGGTGTAACCGCGCTGGCGCGACAAGGCTGCAGTGGCAAAAATCTCGCGGATCGCGTCCCATGCGCCCACATAGCTCACGGGGTTGGAGCGGGCGGTTTTGCCAATCGGTGATTGGTCCACAAACACCACATCGCTCAGGTGGTCTGCGCCCAACAGGCGGTCGTGTGCGCCCGGAGTTTCGGTGGCTTTGCCAAAGTGGCGCATCAGCGCCGGAGCCAACACGTCTTGAATCAAGCTCGACTTGCCCGAACCACTGACGCCGGTGATGGTGACCAGGCGTTGCAGCGGAAAGTCCACGCTGATGTTTTGCAGGTTGTGCTCGCGTGCGCCTTCCAAAATCAAGCGCGGCGTACTGTCGCTCACCATGCGCTTGAAGCCCAGGCCGACTTGCTTGCGACCACCCAAATAGGCACCCGTGAGCGTGTCGGCATTGCGCAGGTCGGCGGTGGTGCCGTCAAACACGATCTGGCCACCACGCTCGCCAGGGCCGGGGCCCATGTCGATCATGCGGTCGGCCGCCATCATCACGGCCGGGTCGTGCTCGACCACCACCAGCGTATTGCCCGCGTCGCGCAGGCGGTGCATGGCCAAGGTGATGCGGTGCATGTCGCGTGGGTGCAAGCCAATGCTGGGCTCGTCGAGCACAAACAGGGTGTTGACCAGGCTGGTGCCCAAGGCGGTTGTGAGGTTGATCCTTTGCACTTCACCGCCGCTGAGCGTGCGGCTTTGGCGGTCGAGTGTGAGGTAGCCAATGCCGACGTCGCACAGGTATTTGAGGCGGGTGGTGATTTCTTCCAGCAGCAGTTGCAGGGCTTTTTGTTCGGCACTGGGGCCTTGGCTCGTAGGTTCTGCTGAGAGTCGGTCTGCATCAGAGCGGGGGGCGCCCAGCCCATCCCCGGCCGGAGCCTCCCCAGCACCCAGGGACGCTTGCCCAGAAGCCGACACCCGGTCAAAAAACAAACGCAAACGATCGAGCGGCATGATCATCATGTCGTGCAGACTCAAGCCCGGCAGCGCCTCCAACTGCGCACGCGTCCACTTCACACCCGCGGGCATGAAACGCTTCTCCACTGGCAAGACGCCATCGGCATCGGAGTGGCTGCCAATGCGCCAGAGCAAACTCTCGGTCTTCAAACGCGCCCCTTGGCAACTGGGGCACTCGGTGTAACTGCGGTACTTGGACAAGAGCACGCGGATGTGCATCTTGTAGGCCTTGCTCTCCAGGTACTCAAAAAAGCGCTTCACGCCGTACCACTGATGGTTCCAGCGGCCCTTCCACTCGGGCGAACCGTTGATCACCCAATCTTGCTGCGCTTTTGTCAGCTTGTCCCAGGCGGTGTCACGCGGAATACCAGCGGCCTCGGCGTGGCGCATCAGGTCGTCCTGGTTTTCTTGCCAGGCAGGCGTTTGCAGCGTCTTGATGGCCCCGGCCCGCAGGGTCAGCTTGGGTTTGGGAATGACCAGGCCATAGTCGACCCCGATCACGCGGCCAAAGCCCCGGCAGGTCTCGCACGCACCCACGGCCGAGTTGAAGGAGAACATCGACGGGATCGGGTCGGTGTAGCGCTGGTCGCTGTCGGGGCAATGCAGGCCTGTAGAAAAACGCCAGATGTCAAAGGCGGGCTCAGAGGAAGAAGATAAATTGGGATCTGACCCCAATTTATCCACATACACATTCAGGCGGCCGCCACGTTTGAGGGCGACTTCGATGGCTTCGACCACGCGGGCTTTTTCGGCGGTTCTGATGCGAAAGCGGTCGGCGATCACGTCCAGCACCTTGCGCGGGCCGGTGGGGGTGGCCACTTCGCGCTCGGCCTGCACCTTGGTGAAGCCGCTGGCCGACAACCACTGCTCAACCTGCTCAGCACTGGTGTTCGCGGGCAGCTCGACGGGGAAGGTCAGGTAAAGGCGTGGGTCTCCTGCTTGTGCGGCACGCTGAGCCAGTTCGGCATACACCGTGTCGGGGTTGTCCGTGCGCACGCTCTGCGCGGTGTCTTTGTCAAACAACTGGCCAAGGCGGGCAAACAACAACTTGAGGTGGTCGTTCAGCTCGGTCATGGTGCCCACGGTCGAGCGTGAACTGCGCACCGGGTTGGTCTGGTCGATCGCAATGGCCGGGGGCACGCCTTCGACCTTGTCCACCGCTGGTTTGTCCATGCGGT
>JBIKRC010000176.1:0-4885 GCA_044349375.1 Limnohabitans sp. | reverse complement strand
GATCGGGCTCAACAATCGACCCGGAACCAATTCGCCGCCATGCACCACTGCTGTTCCCAGCAAGGCACGAGGATGTTCTCCATACACCGCGACTTGATCACAATCAACCCAAGGGCCGTGTCTGCGCACCCCGTTCAAAAAACGGCCAGTGCTGTCGTTGTCCAGGCTCACCTCGGTGTAACCCGGCAACAAAACAGCCACGGGAAGCAAAGTGCCCAGGCGCTCGGCTTCATCCATCGCTTCCAAATTCTGCAGCGTCACGCACTGTGACGCGACAAATGGACCCGTGACCACCCGGCGCAATGCACTCAAGTGCCCACCACAACCCAACGCCTCGGCGATGTCTTCGCCCAGCGTACGGATGTAGGTGCCTTTGCTGCAGCGCACACGCAAGCGCAAAAAAGGCGCATCGCCTTGCAGCTGCATGTCCAGCAGATCCAGGTCATGAATCACCACGTTGCGCGCTTCGCGTTCAACGGTTTCGCCCTCTCGGGCATATTCGTACAAGGCCTTGCCGTCCTTTTTCAAGGCACTGTGCATCGGGGGCACTTGGCTGATCGGTCCCATGAACCGACCCAACACTTCGACCACCTTACCAGCCGTACATGACACTTCCCGCACCGCGATCACATCGCCTTCGGCATCTGCCGTGCTCGTCTTCAGCCCCAAGCGCACGGTGGTCTCGTAGGTCTTGTCCGCGTCCAAATGCTGTTGACTGAATTTGGTTGCAGCGCCGAAGCACAAGGGCAAAACACCTGTCGCCAAGGGGTCGAGGGTGCCGGTATGCCCCGCCTTTTCAGCCCGCAACAACCACTTGGCTTTTTGCAAAGCCTGGTTGCTGGAAAGTCCCAGCGGTTTGTCGAGCAGCAACACCCCGTGCACAGGGCGCCGCTGCACCCTGGTGCGTGGCGCGTTCATGCTCAGTCCTCTTGGGCTCGGGATGACACGGCCTTGGCGATCAAAGCGTTCATGTCCGATGCCCGTTCGGTGGTGCGGTCAAACAAGAAGTGCAATGTCGGCACGGTATGGATGTGCAGCCGCTTGAACAAGCCGTTGCGCAAAAAACCAGCAGCTGCATTCAAGCCTTCGCTGGCTTCTTCGGGATTGCCCGTCAAAACACTGAAAAAGACCTTGGCATGTGCGTAATCGGGCGTGACCTCAATCGCATTGATCGTGACCATGCCTACACGCGGGTCTTTCAACTCGCGCGCAATCAACTCGGCCAGATCCCGCTGGATCTGGTCGGCCACGCGAAAACCGCGATTGGGAACGGACGATGGCTTTCTACGCACCATTTACAGCGTTCTCGCAATTTCCTTGACATCGAAGAATTCAAGGTAATCGCCTTCTTTGATGTCGTTGTAGTTCTTGAGCTTGATACCGCACTCGAAGCCTTCTTTGACGTCGCGCACATCGTCTTTGAGTCGTTTGAGTGAATCGAGTTCACCCGTGTAGATGACCACGTTGTCGCGCAACAAACGGAACTTGGCGCTGCGGGTGACCTGACCCGAAGTGACCATACAACCAGCAACCGTACCGATCTTGGACGCCACGAACACGGTCCGAATTTCGGCCATGCCCATGATCTCTTCGCGCTGTTCGGGTGCCAACATGCCGGACATCGCGGCTTTGAGCTCATCCACAGCGTCATAAATGATGTTGTAGTAATGCAGATCAACGCCATTGCCTTCGGCCAACTTGCGCGCGCCGGCATCGGCACGCACGTTGAAGCCGATCACGATGGCTTTAGAGGCGATCGCCAGGTTGATATCCGACTCTGAAATGCCGCCCACGCCGGCGTAAACCAGCTGAACTTTGACTTCTTCGTTGGACAACTTGAGCAAGGACGCACCCAAGGCTTCTTGCGAACCCTGCACGTCGGCCTTGATGATGATGGGCAGCATTTTGATTTCGCCGGCCGACATGTCGGTGAACATGTTTTCGAGCTTGGCGGCTTGCATCTTGGCCAGCTTGGTGTTGCGGAATTTGCCAGCGCGGTAAGTGGCAATTTCCCGGGCACGGCGCTCGTCGCCCATGACCATGAACTCGTCACCGGCTTGCGGCACTTCGGTCAAGCCTTGAATCTCGACAGGGATCGATGGCCCTGCGGACTTGATGGCCACACCATTTTCGTCCAGCATGGCGCGCACGCGGCCAAAGGTCTGACCCGCCAACACCACATCACCCGTGTTCAGAGTACCCGATTGCACCAAGATGGTCGCCACGGGACCACGTCCCTTGTCCAGGCGAGCTTCGATCACCAAGCCCTTGGCTGCAGCTTTCACTGGGGCCTTGAGTTCCAGAATTTCAGCCTGAAGAAGGACTTGCTCCAGCAGCGCGTCGATGCCCATGCCCGTCTTGGCCGACACGGAGACAAAAGGTGATTCGCCACCGAACTCTTCGGGAACCACTTCCTCAGAAATCAGTTCTGCACGCACGCGTTCGATGTTCGAGTCGGGCTTGTCCATCTTGTTGATGGCCACCACGATGGGTACACCTGCTGCCTTGGCATGCTTGATGGCTTCTTTGGTCTGGGGCATCACGCCGTCGTCACCCGCCACCACCAGGATGACGATGTCGGTGGCCTGCGCACCACGAGCACGCATGGCCGTGAAGGCCTCGTGACCGGGGGTGTCCAGGAAAGAAATCATGCCGCGAGCCGTTTCGACGTGGTACGCGCCAATGTGCTGGGTGATGCCACCGGCTTCACCCGAGGCCACCTTGGCTCGGCGGATGTAGTCAAGCAGCGAGGTTTTGCCGTGGTCAACGTGACCCATCACCGTCACCACAGGGGCACGGGACAACAATTCGGCGTGCTGGTCCAACACTTCGTCATCGGTAAAGGCTTCTGGGTCGTCTAGCGCCGCGACGACGGCTTTGTGGCCCATTTCTTCCACCACGATCATGGCGGTGTCTTGGTCCAAAGGCTGGTTCATGGTGGCCATCTGGCCCAGCTTCATCAGGTGCTTGATGACCTCAGAGGCCTTGATGGCCATCTTGTGGGCCAACTCTGACACGGTAATGGTCTCAGGGACGTGCACTTCAAGCACACGCACCTCGGCTGTTGCCTGCTGGCTGTGACCGTCATCACGGTCGCGTTCGTTACCGCGACGTCCTCGCGGGCCGGTGCGCCAGTTGTTGCGGCCCACACCGCCACTGGTGTCGCCACGCGTGGGGATGGCCTTCTTCTTGGCCGGATCGCCCGCCCAACTGGAAGACAGCTTCGCCGACTTGACTTCCTTGTTGGCACCAGGTGCCGCAGGCGATGCAGCTTGCGCAGCCGCTGCACGCGCACCGGGTGCAGGTGTTCCTGCTGGCTTGTGCAAAGTCCCCTTGACTGCGGCTTTTGGCTCAGCCTTGGGCTCTTCCTTTTTGGCGACCAGCACTTTCTTGGGGGCATTCATCATGGACCGAATGGCTTCGGCTTCAGCCAATGCCTTGCGGCGGCGCGAATCCAGATCCAGTGCCCGCGCAGTGTCTTCATCGGCCTTGGCCTTGGACTCTGCAGCGGCTTTTTGTGCCAAGGCGTCACGCGCTGCCTTCGCGGTTTCGGCTTTGGCGGTTGCCAGTTGAGCCGCTTGTTCGGCTGCAGCAGCCTTGAGATCTGCGGCAGATTCGACAGGCTCAGATGCTACGGATGCAGCAGGTTTGGTTTGAGAAGCCGCATTGATGCTGGCGGCTTCGGCCCGCGCCAATTGCTCGCGCTCTTGACGACTCAGCTTCGGCTTGGTCGCAGCAGACTCTTCAGCAGTGCTGACGGTAGAAGATTCAGACTGGGCCAGAGCTTGTGCTTCCTGAGCCGCCAACTCGGCGCGTTGCGCAGCTTCCTGCGCCTCGCGCAGACGGCGCTTTTCCGCCAACTCCTCCTCCTGTCGAAGAATCAGATCTGCCTGAAGCCGCGCTTGTTCTTCAAGGCGGGCCAAATCGGCATGGTCCAGTTGTGGCTCCACGATCTCTTCTGCGGAGGCCACAGGCTCGTCATCGCGTTTGATCAGCGTGCGTTTTTTACGCACCTCGACCTGGATGGTACGGGCTTTACCCGAAGCATCGGCTTGCTTGATCTCACTGGTGGATTTTTTAACCAGGGTGATCTTCTTGCGGTCGACGGACACGGTACCGTGACTCGCTTGCAAATAGCTGAGCAGTTTTTGTTTGTCGGCATCGGTCAAAGCATCGCCTTCAGAGGCTTTGGTCACCCCGGCAGATCGCAGTTGATCGAGCAAGACATCGGCAGATTTTTTGAGTTCATTAGCGAACTCGGCAACAGTGGTACTGGACATAATTTTGTTCAAGCCTCCATCAAACTTCAGGCCTGGCCTGCGAACCAATGTTCGCGGGCTTTCATGATCAGGGCGGTGGCCTCTTCAACGCTTTGACCGGTGATGTCGGTCAACTCGTCAGTGGCCAGATCAGCCAGGTCGTCACGGGTTTGAACACCCGCCTCAACCAGCTTGGAAATCAGCTCAGGGGTCAAGCCTGGCAGGTCGCGCAGGTCTTGAGAAACGTCTTCAACGCTCTCTTCACGCGCAATTTCAAGGGTCAGCAAAGCGTCTTTGGCACGGGTGCGCAGTTCGTTGATGGTGTCTTCGTCGAAGCTTTCGATTTCCAGCATTTCCTGGATGGGCACATAAGCCACTTCTTCGAGGCTGGTGAAACCTTCGCCGATCAGGATGTCGGCAATCTCCTGGTCCACATCGAGTTTTTCCATGAACAACTGGCGAATGCCAGTGGTTTCTTCGGCTTGTTTTTGGGCCGACTCTGCTGCGTCCATGATGTTGATCTTCCAACCCGTCAGGTCAGAAGCCAAGCGCACGTTTTGTCCGCCACGACCAATGGCAATCGCCAGGTTTTCTTCGTCCACCACCACGTCCATGGCGTGCTTTTC
>JBIKRC010000009.1:0-17753 GCA_044349375.1 Limnohabitans sp. | reverse complement strand
CACGCGGCCGAGTCGAACATGCCGATTCCCAAAGAGCCGATCGTGTTCACCAAGACGATTTCCTGCATCCAGGGCCCGGACGACGACGTGATGTTGCCCAAAGGCTCCAAGAAAACCGACTGGGAAGTCGAGTTGGGCATCGTGATCGGCACCCGCACCCGTTATGTCACCCAAAAAGATGCCCTCAACCATGTCGCCGGTTACTGCGTGGTCAACGACGTGAGCGAGCGTGAATACCAACTCGAGCGCGGCGCCACTTGGGACAAGGGCAAGGGTTGCGACACCTTTGGCCCCGTAGGCCCTTGGTTGGTCACGCGTGACGAAGTGCCCAACCCGCAAGCCCTGGGCATGTGGCTCGATGTGAACGGTGTGCGCTTTCAAACCGGCAACACCAAGACCATGATCTTTGGCGTGGCCAAGCTGGTCAGCTACGTGAGCCAGTTCATGACCCTGGAGCCAGGCGACATCATCACCACCGGCACACCACCGGGCGTGGGCATGGGCGTCAAGGTCGATGGCAAGTCTGCCCCTGTTTACCTCAAGCGCGGCGACGTGATGCGTTTGGGCATCGACGGTTTGGGCGAGCAGACCCAGAAGGTGGTGGCTTTCAAGCTCTGATGCACGGCCAGCGCCGCTGGCCTCCTTCATGGGCCTGAAATCGCGCCCGCCCTCACCTGAGGCGGGCGTTTTGCTTTGTGCAGGGCTGTATTGGCCCTCGCCAAGGGTGTCACAATAAAGGGTCTTGATTCAGCCCATACAGCCCCTCACCACCATGCCGCTGCACGCCGCCGCCGCCAAAAGCCGTGTTGTGCTGCTGGTCCCCACTTGTAACCCTGGCCACAGCTGGTCAGAGTTCTTGACGGCACTCCAAAGCCAAGACACCCCGCCAAGTCAGGTGGTTGTCCTTGACTCCGAATCCACCGACGGCAGTGCCCAAGCCGCTCATGCCTTGGGCCATACCGTGCACACCGTGCAGCGCAGTCAGTTCAACCACGGCCGCACCCGCCAGGCAGGGCTTGACCAATACGCCCAAAGCGCAGACTTTGCCATCTTCCTCACTCAAGACGCCATCCTGGCCCACCCCGATGCCCTGGCACAACTGCTGGCCGCCTTTGACGACCCGCAAGTCGCCGCCGCTTACGGCCGACAACTGCCCCACGCCAACGCCACCCCTATTTCCGCGCACGCCCGATGGTTCAACTACCCACCGGTGGGCCACACCGTCACCGTGCACGACAAAGCCAGCAAAGGCATCAAAACCTGCTTTTTGTCCAACTCGTTCGCGGCCTACCGCCTCTCGGCCTTGCGGCAAGTGGGTGGCTTTGCGCCCGACCTGATTTTGGGTGAAGACATGCACCTGGCTGCCCGGCTCTTGCTGGAGGGACACGCCATCCGCTACCAGGCCAGCGCACAGGTTCATCACTCTCACAATTACGCATTACAAGAAGAAATGGCCCGCTACTTCGATACCGGCGTTTTTCATGCCCAGCAAAGCTGGCTCATGAGCACTTTTGGTGGTGCGGGCAACGAAGGTTTGAAGTTCATGGCCTCTGAAATCCGTCACCTCTGGCAACACGCCCCCTTGCAATTGCCCCAGGCGCTGCTGCGCAGCCTCTTCAAGGCTGCGGGCTTCAAACTCGGCCGCTCAAACGCGCACTTTCCCGTGGCTCTCAACAAACGTCTCTCCATGCAAAAGGGTTACTGGGACTGATGCCATCCATGCGCCCCCACGTTGAGAACCGGCCTTCGCCCAGCCCCTGCCGGGCCATCGTAACGTTTATGATCAACACCTCCACGGTTGACCCAGTGGCGAAGGTGTGAAAGACCCCAGCACAAGACCAACCTGAACACACAACTCACAACAACAAGCCAGTGCAAATTGACCGTTCGATGACATACAGCGCCCAGCTCCAAACCGTTGACGTGTTGATCCGCAGCACCGGGCGGCCCGAACTGCAGCAAGCGCTGGCATCGCTGACCGCACAAACCTATCCCGCCTTGCGCATCTACATCGCAGATGCTGCAGCCATCGGTCTGCAAGCCTCGAGTGCGTCTTCACACCCGATCGAGATCGTTACCACTGGGCAAAAAATGCCCCGCTCCCAAGCCGCCAATGAGCTGCTCGATCGCGCGCAATCGCCGCTGGCTTTGTTTCTGGACGAAGACGACTGGTTGCTACCCGAGCACATCGAAAAACTGGTCCTGGGCCTGGCGCAGTCGCCGCAGTCCGTCATGGCCTACACCGATACCCGTTGCGTCCGCATCAACGACCAAGGGCAAGAAACCGTGGTGCGCGAATACGTCCAGCCCTACCAGGCCGAGCAGCTCATGCTCGAAAACTACATTCCCATCCACGCCGCTGTTTTTAGGCGCACCCCCACAACGCAAGCCTGTCGATTCGACCCATCGCTGGACCTCTTTGAAGACTGGGACTTCTGGTTGCAATTGCAACAAGCAGGCCCCTTTGTTCACCAACCCGGCATCAGTGCGGTTTACCGCATCCATGCCCAATCCGGGGCCGGCGTTGAATTTGACAACGCTGACTTGGCCGTACAAACCCTTCAACAACTGCTGCAAAAGTGGCAGCAGCGCTGGACACCCCAACAACTGCAAAAACTTTGGGGCTACAGCCGACAAGTGCCAAACCTTCAAAAGGCGCATGACAGCCTTGAAGTCGACCTGCAGGAACGGACCCTGGCCTACCAAACATCGGTGACCCAACTGGAGGCGCAGTTGCTCCAAACACGCCAAGAACACGCGCAAGCCTTGGCCCAACAACAAGCGCAATTCGAGGCTCAACAACAAGCCCAACAACAAGCGCTTGTCGAGCTTTACGAAAACACCCGATCCTGGCGCATCACTGCACCCCTTCGCGATGCCGGGCAATGGGCGCGCAGCCTTCGTCAAACCGTTTTGCACACTTGGCCTCGACGCATAAGTGCCCAAGCCCTGACGTGGCTGACCGCGCTTTACAAAAACGATGCCATCCACCAAGTGGCCAAGCTCGTTCCATCAAGCGTCAAGCGCCACATTCGCAATCGGCTGATGTACCTTGCCCACGAACCACGCCAAACCCACGCTGTTTATGGACTGACGCTGCAAAAGCACTTTGAACGCCTCCCCAAAGTCAGCATCATCATCCCCGTCTACAACCACTTGCCCTACCTGCGCCAATGCATCGACAGCGCCTTGGCACAAACCTACCCCCATACCGAAGTGGTCATCATCGACGACCACTCGCCCGACCCGCAAGTCCTGCCCCTGCTGCAAAGCTACGCTGATCATCCGCGCGTGCAACTGCTGCAAAACCCGCACAACCTGGGCATCGCCGAAGCCCAAAACCGCGCCCTCATGGCCTCGACGGGCGATCTGCTGGCCTTCCTCGACTGCGATGACCTGCTGGCCCCCGAAGCCATCGCCACCTGTGTTCAGCAATGGAAATCCGACACCATCTACCTGCACACGGGGCGCATCAACATCGACAAAGACGGCGCAGAAATCAACCGCATCCAATTCATGGGCCTGCCGCGAACCGACTACTTCGCCGAAAACCTGCGTGCCATGTATGCCACGCACCTCAAAATCATCCGCCGAGACGCATTCGCCAAAGTAGGCTTGTTTGACCCCCGGTTTGACTCTGCCCAAGATTACGAAATGCTCATGCGCATCGCATTTCATTACCCCAGCAGCAGCTTTGTGCACGTGCCCGATTGCCTTTACAGCCACCGCCTGCACGCCCAGCAAACCACCGAAACGCAAAACAGCAAACAAATCGCACTCACCACGCAAATCCAGCACGAAGCACGACAGCGCGACGCTATCCGACGTGGCGACTACAAGCGGCCCATCTCCATCATCATGCTGTCCTATGGCAAGCACACGCAAACCCTGCAAGCCCTGCAAGGCCTGCAAAAAACCGTACACATTCCGCACGAAATCATCCTCTACGACAACGGCTCCACCAGCGAAACGGTCGATTTCCTCAAAAACCGCATCGACGGCCAATTCCCCAATGTCCAAGTCATTTACGGCGATACCAACCTCGGCCCGGCACAAGGCCGGCGTCAAGCCCTCGAATACGCCAGCGGCGAATGGTTCCTTATTTTCGACAACGACGAAATTCCCGAACCCGGTTGGCTCGAAGAGCTGCTGTTGCGGGCCGAAAGCAACCCGCAAGTCGGTGCAGTGTGCTGCCGCGTTACTTTTCCCAACGGCAAACTTCAATTCAGCGGCGGCAAAGTCGAACAAGCCAACCCCCTCGACCCGGTCATCGACCTGGGCCTGCACGACTTTGGCAAAGCCCACGACGACCTCAGCACCTGCGGCTTTCGCGAAGTCGACTGGTGCCCCATCGGCGCCACCTTGTTCACCGTCAACATCGCGCCCTATCTGCACGACGGTTACCCCAACACCTTTGAAGACGCTGGCGTGTCCTATGCGCTCAAAAAAGCCGGTTATCGCCTGCTCAACGCGCCCGGGGCACTGGTGTGGCACGAGCACATCACCTTTCAGCCCAAAGTCGACATGGGTAAAAAGTACATGGCGGACCGCTACAACCCCAAAATGATGCTCAAAAGCGTGGCCAGCTTTTATGCAGAAAATGGGCTCATCATCAAAGACGAATACATCTGGCGCGAAAACGGCCTCAACACCATGAACCGCCAACAACTCTTGGACGCACTCAAGCAAGCGGGCCAGACCAAAACCAGCTTCCACTGAAGTCCAGTTGCTATACCCCTACAAATCGCAGCCAGCGCAGCCAAAACGGGCGGCACGCCAACTGCCCCGTTGGCTTGTCAAAGGCTAGAACAGCAAACGCCTCGGCCGCCGCATCTGTGCGGCCCAGATACAAACCCCTGTACACATTCAGCCCCTCAATCGCCTGCAAATAATTGCCATACTCAAGCGAAGTGCGCTGCGCCAGCAAAGCCGCACGCTTGCGGCCCACCACTGCCGTGATGTCCACCACATGCGTGGCCCACACCGGGGCCCAAATCTCGTAAGACAAAACACACTGCACACTCTGTGAATCCAGGCACGCCAGATGCACCATCTGTGCAATCGCCATGTGGTCGCGGTGGTAATCGGTCATACCCGGCGCAAACACCCAGTCCGGTGCAAAAGCCTGCACAGCCTGCGTGATCTGGCGCTGCGCTTGCGCTTCGGGCCACACTTGCCCGTCGGGCACGTCCATAAATGCCACATCCTCAATGCCCAACAAAGCCAAGGACTGCACCCACTCGGCACGCCGCCGAGGGCCGATCTCTGCAGGCAATGCCCCCCCCCCACCGCTGCCATCGGTCACCAGTACCACCCGTACCGCACAATGCCCCGCCAACAGCGCCAAAGTACCGCCGCAGCCCAGCACCTCATCATCCGGGTGCGGCGCAAACACCAACACCCGGCGCGCCGCCGACACATCCAGCACAGCAGGCAACTCGCACGCCGGCAAATCAGCTGGAAGGGCCGGAGCCAGCAGGCGGCGAATAAATTTGAACATAACGTTGAGCAATCCAGTCAGCATCAGGGCACGCCAAAGCGCGGGCCTCAGCCCGTGCCTGCCAAAAGGCACGCCAATGCGCATTGTCCAGCAAGCTACCCAGCGCGCGCGTGAGCGCCTGCGGGTCACACGGCACCAGCCAGGCCCCGTCGCTCACCACCTCGGGCACCCCCCCCACTGCCGTGCACAAGCAAGGCAAGCCCGCACACAAGGCCTCCACATTGGCCAAGCCAAAAGACTCGGTGGACGAGGCGCTCACATACACATCGGCTGCCCGCAAAAACGGCATCACATCATCGGTCACCTGCAGCACCAGGCGGTCGGCCATCCCCAGCGCTGCAGCTTGCTCGCGCAAAGCCGCGTGGTCACCCTCGCCCAAAATGCACAACCGCAGCTGCGGGCATTGGTCTGCCCAAGCCGCACACGCCTGCAGCACCCAATCCATGTTCTTCAGCGGAACCAATCGTCCCACCGCCACCACATACAAGCCCTCTTGCGACCACCCCAATGTCGCACGCGCCTGAGCTTGCGAAAGCGCTGGCACCACAGGCCGCGCATGAGGCACCACATGCCAATGCGCAGGCACCCGGGGCAACGCCAGGTCGCGCGCCAGCTGCTCGGCCGCCGAAGCGGTGGGGCACATCACCCAATCGGCTGCTGCCAGCGTTTGGGCCTCCAGGCGGCGAAACCAGCGCGCAGTCCTAGGCCCCTGGTGCAAGCCATCCACATGCGTGGCATGCGAATACGAGCCAAAGCCATGCTCCGTCACACCCCAGCGCACCGACTTCAAGCCCAGCCACCAGGCCGCCCATCTAAAGCCACAACCCATCCACGGGTCATGCAAATGAACATGGCTAAAACCCTTGGCCTGGGCCAAGCGCGCCGCCCAAAACCCCATCCACAAACGCTCAGTCCAAGCCGACAACTGCAAGCGCCGGTCCGCACGTTCGCGCAAACCCGGCCAGCCAAACACCCGCGCCAACCAACGCTGACGCATAGACTGCCACCTGTCAGGCAAATCATCTTGGCACACATAGTCGGTGGGTACTCCCTGCGCGCACAACGCCGACACCACTGGCGCCAAGCTCTTGCCCAAGCCATAACGGCGATCGTGGCCCATTTCCCGAGTCACCATCAACACGCGCAAAGGAGTGGACCGACCCATGTTCATCACCTGAAATCCGTATCGCCACCCATCAACCACCATTGCCCCTGCAACTCGGCAGCCGACGGCCCCGGCGACCACACATTGGCCGGAATCCACACATCCAGGGGCACAGACTCACTGCCCCACACATCCAGCAAATGCCGGTGACTCAAAGTGGCCCAAGCGAACAAACGGCTGCGGCCCAGCAAATGCGCGTGGCGCAAAGCCGCGCGCACCAAAGCCGAAAAATGCACAGGGGCGCCGATCAGGTCCATCAACTCCAGCCCGTCCACACCCCGGTCACGCAACACCACCACCCCCAAAGGCTGCCCACCCCAACGCGAACGAACCAACAGCACCGTGTAAGCCACCGTCGGATGCTTTAAAAATCGACGCACCACAAACTGCCAATCGCGCACCCCCAAGATGCTCGACTTCATGGCCTGGGCCATCTCGGCCCAGCACGCATTGACGTCTGACTCATCGGTCCAAGACACCGCATGAGAACGCACACGCCAATCTGGCAACAAACGCGTCACGCGCCACTGCAACTCGGTCACTTGATCCACCGGCTCGTAAAGCCCCTGACGCACAGGCAAGCGCAAACCTTGCTGGTTGGGAAAACCAAAACCCAGCAAAAACGGGCGGCCATAGCCCATCAATTGCTCCAAAAAGGTCGTGCATGCCAAAAAGAAAGGCCCCTGTCGTGTCAATATTCCGCGCTCGGACGGGTGCACCATCACATCGCCAATCTGCAGCGCCATGGCTGACGTGCCATGCACCATCACCGGCCGTGGCAAGCCCCCATAAAAGCCCACCAACTCACCCTCGGCAAACACGCCCACCCCGGCCAGCTCATGCCCGCCATATTTCCAATCCCAATGCGCCTGCGACATCGAATGGCCGAAACTGGCCTCAAACAAAGCATGCCAGCCTTTGTGCTCGGCCCCCGATCGAACCCAGCACAAAGACCAACGCGGTGACCTCGTCTTCAGCCAAGATCCATCGGGCTGCGCCGTCAAGCCAAAACGCGCGGCCAAAGCCGCCAAGCCATGGGCCTGAGGGTCCGGGAAGGTCAGCGACTCCCCCACCTTCAAAGACACCGCCTGCGACGACAAACCGTCGAGCAAAGTCGCCGCCGGTGTGTCTGGCTTGTCCTCAAGCCGCAAGCCCCCTTCAGTAGGGGCAGTGGCCTGAGGCACGCCGGCTTCCGAGGCCCACACCCTGGGGACATGAAAAAACCCCTGCTCCAGCCCCTTCTGCGTCACCTCCAAATACACGGCGCGGTTGGCCGCATCGTAAATGTGCAACCCCCGCTCGCAAAACAAATGCACACCCACGAAGTAGCGCCCCTTGAGCAACGGCAACTTGGCAAAACAAACCTGGACGAAGCCCGCGCCCGAAGCATCACGCTGCAGCGCCACGCCATCGCTCCAGGCACCAGCACTGCTCACAATGCGGTCATCGGGCGTGTGCAGCGTCACCGCCACCGAAGGGCAGGGCAGAGCAGGGTCACTCGCAAAGCGGGCCTGAACCACCAAATCATCGACCATGGACGTCAAGTGCAAAGGCCCCTCACCTGGACCCAGTCCCCCCACCCGCACTTGCACCAAGCGCGCAAAACCTTTTGGAGACATCGGCTGTGAGGGCGAAACCGCCGACGCGGGCTGCGGTGAACCCTGGCGATCCAAAAACTCTTGGTAAGCCGACACCACCTGCGCCGGATTGCCCTGCGCCACCACCTTGCCCGCATGCAGCCAGATGGCCCGCGTGCAAATCGACTCGACCTGAAACAAGGAATGCGAACAAAACAAAATCGTTGTGCCCCGCTCACGCAGCGTCATGATGCGGTCAAACGACTTGCGGGCAAACTCCCCATCGCCCACTGACAAAGCTTCATCCACCACCAAAATATCGGGGTCAACACTGGTCGCAATTGAAAACGCCAAGCGCACATACATGCCGCTCGAATACGTTTTGACAGGCTGATCAATGAACTCGCCAATGCCCGCAAACGCCACAATCTCGTCAAAGCGCTCGTCCATCTCTTGCCGCGACAAGCCCAACACCGCGCCATACAAAAACACATTTTCGCGGCCCGTGAACTCGGCATTGAACCCCGCCCCCAACTCCAGCAAAGCCGCCACACGCCCACGCACCTGCAAGCTGCCCGAAGACGGCATCAAAGTGCCGCACACCATCTGCAACAAAGTGGACTTGCCCGCCCCATTGCGCCCCACCAGGCCCAACACCTCACCGCGCTGCAAGGAAAAACTCACCCCACTCAAAGCTGAAAACGAGCGACTGCCCGAAGTCACCGCACCAAACAGCATCTGCTTGAGACGATCCGTGGGTGACAAAAACAGCTGATAAACCTTGGACAGGTCTTGCACCTCAATCACGGCCAGATCAGAGGACATCGGCAAACCCCTTGCGCGTCAAATGGAAAAACCCCGCGCCCGCCAAAGCTGCACCGCAAGCGCAAGCTGCATACACCAACAGCCCCCACCAATCTGGCCACAACCCCTGCAGCAACACCGCCCGCACCGACTCAATCACAAAAACCAGCGGATTCAGCCACATCCAACCCTGCAAAATTTCGGGCAACGCCTTGGACGAATAAAACACAGGTGACAAAAACATCCCCATGCTCACCACCATCAGCATCATCTGGTTCACATCGCGCACAAAAACGCCCAGTGCCGACAAAAACCAACATAAGCCCAGCAAAAAAGGCAAGAATGCCGCGATCACCAAAGGCAGCGCCAAGGCCGACACCGGCAAAGCCCCGCGCACAGCCAGTACCGCCAAGCACAACACCAGCGCATTGAGCAACCAGTGAAAGCCCGCTGCCAGCACCGACACCCAAGGCAGCACCTCCAGCGGAAAAATCACCTTTTTGACCAAATTCGGCTGCTCCAGCACCAAATGGGGTGCGCGCGAGGCCAGCTCGGCAAACAAATTGAACACCATCAAGCCCGCCATCAACTGCAAGGCAAACTCCACGCCGCCGCCAGACTCTGCCCCAGGCCAACGGGCCTTGAACACCCCCACAAACACAAACGTGTAAACCCCCAGCATCAACAGCGGCGACACGAAAGACCAGCCCAAGCCCAAAAGCGAACCCCGGTAGCGGCCCAGCACCTCACGGCGTGCCAACTGCCAGATCAAATTCACATGGGCCACAGGCCAAAAATAGCAACGCAAAAATTCAACAAAACGCATAGCTCTACTTGTTCAAGTCCAAAAGCCCGCTGGCCACCTGTTGCAACACATCCGGCTTCGGAATCACCCAAGCCTCCTTTTCGCGCAGCACCAAAGACTGACTTTGCAAAATTTGAAACACCCGCGTCACCGTCTCGCGGCTGAGGTTTACCCCAATGGCCAACTCCTGGTGTGTAGGCGGATCAAGCAACTCCCAGGGCGCTGCCTCCGGCAGGGCCGCTCCCCTTGACGCTTTGAGCACCGACAAAATCTGGGCGCAAACCCTTTGCAAGGGGTTGTTGATCGACAAAATCTGCCGCTGCTCACCTTGTTGGCGAATTCGCCGCGTCAGGCCCACTGTAATGGCCTCGGTCATCAATGGCTGCGACAAGATCAAACCCCGAATCACCTGATTGGGTACTACCACGACCTGCGACTTCTTATTCGCCAGCATGATCTCGGGCTGAGGCAAGCCATCAAGCATGGCGATCTCCCCAAAATACTCACCTTCTGCCACGGCAAAAAGCCCCACCTCTTTGCCGTCCAGGGTAAAGCCAGTCGCCTGCAGCTGCCCCTCCAGCAAAAAATACAAATGCCCAAGCGTCACATTCTTGTCCAGCACCACCTCACGCTTGGCAAAAGTCTTCAGCGTCGACAAAGCCGCCACCTCGGGCAAAGCCGAGGCAGGCAAATGCCTGAGCAGCGAAAACTGCAACAACAAAGAAGGGTGAATGGCCATGAACCAAGTATTATGAAACAGTCCACCATGCGAAAACGGGCCCAAGGCAGGGCTTGGCAAGCTGTGGACAAGCCCAAAATCTTTCAAAACCTGTGACTGCACGCACACGCCAAAGCGTCCAAGCCTTTTTACAATGCAAATACAAAACTTACTGGCATCATGAACGCCCCCCACATCACGCTCCTCAAAACTGGGTTAACCAGCCTCTTGGCTGTCTGCCTCATGCTGCCTGCCTGGGCTTGGAGCCGCGTGGGCGAAATCACCCTGGTTGTGGGCCAATTCGAAATTCAGCGCTCCACAGGCCCCGCCCAAAACCTCGCCAAAGGCGAAGCCATCCTTGAAGGCGACATCATCAAAACCACGGCCAACGGCCACGTGCACATCCGCTTCATTGACGGTGGCTTGGTTAGCGTCAGGCCCAATTCGGTCTTCACCATCCACGAATTCCGCTTCAACCCCGCCCAACCTGCTACCTCTGTGGTGCGCTTGAGCCTTGACCGCGGTGAAGTCCGCGCCATCTCCGGGCAAGCGACCCAAGAGGCCAAAGACCGGTTTCGCCTCAACACCCCGCTGGTGGCCATCGGCGTGAAGGGCACCGACTTCACCACCCAGGCCACCCAAGGGGCGACCAGCGTCACCGTCAATCAAGGTGCCATCGTCATGGCCCCATTCGACCAAAGCTGCCGCGCTGACGCCTTAGGTGTGTGCACCGGTGCCCGCGCCAAAGGTCTGACCGCCGAAATGGTGGGTATGGTCCTCGTCTACCGAAGTGGTGCCGCAGACCCAAGTCTTCAACTCATCTCTGGCCAAAAAGAACCCGGGCAGATCAGCCTACTGGACCGCCAGATGCGTGACAGCGCCCAGCGCGCAGCCAACACCACCAACAACCCCGACGAACTCCTGCCCTCTACCCGGCTGGTCTGGGGGCGTTGGGCCCAGACGCCCTTGCCGGGTGATGCATTGACCACATCATTCCGAGAAGCCCTGCAAGGCAACGAAGTCACCGTGGGCGACGGCTATTATTTCTTGTTTCGCACGCCCAACGTGCCCAACCAGCTGCCCAGTCTGGGCAACCAAGCCAGCTTCAAGCTCCAGTCTTCTTCTGCCCAATACCGCACACCGGGTAACGACATCCTCCCCGCCCAAGTTATGGGTGGCAGTTTCAGTGTCGATTTTGCGCAACGCAAATTTGACACCCAACTGCAAGTGCAAGCCAACGGTATCGCCCCACAAAACCTCCAATACAGTGGCAAAGTGGACGTTCAGTCTGGAGTCTTCCTCACCCCCGCCACCAGTGGTCAGGGTAGCCTGGCTGGTGCCCTGAGTCTGAACGGGCGGCAAGGCGGCTATTTTTTCAGCAGCCCAGTGGGCAACGGCAGCGTCTTTGGTGCCACCCTTTGGGGCCGATGACCATGGCCAACCCTGCCACCTTACCTCCTGCTGCACCAGGCAACCATACCGTTGCAGCAGCGTTCACGCGCACACTGCTGAGCGCAGGCCGCATGCGTGCGCTGGCGGTGGCCCTGGCCCTGCTGGTCGTGTTGGTCTTGCAGGCCAGCTTGGCCCCCACCCTCAACGCCTGGAACGACCGCCTCACCAGCCGCAGCTGGGCCCTGGCTGACAACGCCGCCCAAGAGCGCCGCGTCGTCGTCATCGACATCGACGAAAAAAGTGTCCAGGCCCTGGGCACATGGCCCTGGCCACGCGACCGTGTGGCCCAACTGTTGCAAGCCCTGGACCAACAAGGCGTCAGCCTCAAAATTGTCGACATCCTCTTTGACGGCCCCCAAGCTCAAGACCTGGCATTGGTCCAGGCCCTGCAAAGTGGCGCGCCCAGCGTCGTTGCCCAGCTCTTTGCGCTTAACCCACAACACAGCGTACAAACCGGCACCTTGTCGGGCGCACTCGGTGCCATGGGTGCCGCAGGCCCGGGCAGCTGCCCCCCCGGTACCTCCAATGCCTTTGGTTACATGGCCCCCACCGCCAATTTGCTGAGCGCAGGCCAGGGCGTGGGCCACATCACCCCGGTGGTTGATCCCGACGGCACCATCCGCCGCGTGCCCGCCCTCATTTGCCACCAAGGCCAAACTTACCCCGCACTTGTTGTGTCTGCCTTGGCCGCTGCCACAGGTGCCCAACCCCAGTGGCGCACCCAAAGCGGCTTGAGCGGCCCAGAGCAAACCCTGCAAGTGGGCAGCTTCCAGCTCCCCATCGACGCTCAGGGCCAACTCATGGTGTCTTACCAGACACCCCGCAGTGGGTTTATCTCTTTGTCGGCCTCAGACGTGCTGGCCGGTCGCGTGCCCGCCCAGTTGCTGCAAGGCGCCTGGGCCCTCGTCGGCTCCACCGCCATGGGCGCGGGCGACGCAGTGCCTACCCCCCAAGGCGGTGCCGTCGGTGGCATCGAAGTCCATGCCCAGTTGTTGGCTGCCGCCCTGGACGAACGCACCCCCTATGTCCCCCAATGGGCCATCTACTGGCCTTGGGCCAGCGGTGCCTTAAGCGCCTTGCTGCTGTTGCTGGCCCTGCGCCTGCCGAGCCCCGGAGCCGCCATCACTGTGCCCGCTGTGGCTCTGGCCAGTGCCATGGCCATCTGGGGTGTCCACACATACATGCTGCTCGCCCACCACCAAGTGTTGGCTTGGGGTACGCCACTCATCTTTGTGGCTCTTCTGGCGGCCAGCTTGCTGATGGCCGAAATGCTGCGCGTGCGCTTTGAGCGCGAACGCCTCTACCAAAACCTGGCCAGCTACCTGCCAGAAGGCGCCGCCCGCAAAGTCGCCCTGAGCGGCCCCACCGCCCAAGTCATTGCCCAGCGCCAAGAGGCCACCGTCATGTTCATCGACTTGCGCAACTTTTCCGCCTATTGCGAAGGCCGCAGCCCTGAAGAATCTGCCACCGTGCTGCATTTGTTTTACACCACCGTTGACCGCATCGTCAGCCAACACGGCGGCGTGGTCGAGCAAATGGTCGGCGACTCCATCATGGCCGTCTGGAACGGCTCCAGCCCCTGCCCCAACCATGCCCAAAGAGCCACAGGTGCTGCCGAAGAAATTTGGCGCGAAGGCGTGGCCCAGTTGCCCAAAGTGGCCAGCCGCCAAACCCCCCCGCTCGACCTGGGCCTGGGCATCGAAACCGGCGACATCATGATCGGCTCTTTTGGCCCCGCGCAGCGCCGTGTGCACTCTGTGCTGGGTGAAACCGTCACCATCGCCTCACGCCTCGAAAAACTCACCGCAGAGCTGGCCTACCCCATTCTGCTCGGCCCCGAAGTGGTGCGGCAGGCGCAACCCGCCAAAGCCCAAGCCTTGGGCGACTTCCTGCTCGACGGGCTCACCCAGCCCCGCAAAATACACAGCCTGCCCGTGCACTACGGACCCAGCCATCTCCATCTTGTGTACAGTGCCGACCTAGATCAAGCCCTTGTCGGTTAAGCCAGCGCCTGCTGGCTGCCCCCTGAACACCCATGCACCCACGCGAAAAGCCACAGGCCAAGGGCCTGACATGGCCTGCACCCCACAAAGGGTGTCCAATTGCCCCTGTTAAACCTGTCGCCAGCCGAGTGTGGGCCCAGCGAACGGCGACTGCGCTGGTGCTTGCAGGCAGCGGTCTTGCGCAGGCCCAAACCCAAATTCAGGCCCAAACCCAACCTCAGCCTTTGCCTGTCTCCGCAACTGCGTGTCCGGTCAGTTTTGTCACACGCGCCGACACCAGCGCCGAAAGCCTGAAGGCCAGCCTGCGGCAAGCCCAAGCCCTGGCCAGTGTCTGCGACACCCGGCCTGACTACCATGCCCACCTGGGCGCCTTGCTGATGCAAGACGGACAAAACCAACAAGCGGCCAACGCCCTCGAAAAAGCCCTGCTTCTCGATCCCGACCAGCCCGGTGCCCAACTCGACTATGCCCAGGCCCTGGCCGTGTTAGGGGAAAAGGCCAGTGCCCAACAACTGATCAACCAAGTGATCCAAAGACCCGACATCGACCCCGGACTGCGCCAATGGTTGCAATCTGCCTGGGCGGGGGAAGCCGTGCCAGGCCGGGCGTGGACTTGGTCTCAAATGCTGCAAAGCACCGTGGGTCACGAAAGCAACCTGTCCAGCGCCACGCACGCCAACGCCATCACGCTGTACTTGTCCAACGGCCCCGTGCTGGTGCCGCTGGACGACACCGCCAAGCCCCAAAGCGGCTTGGGCATGAAGCAACTGCTTGCACTGCAAGGCCAAAGCCCGGCAGGCATGCCCGACCTGCGCCTGAGCCTGGCCCTGCAAACCCGACACACCAACAAGGTGCAAGACCACCACCTGCTGGCTGTCACGACCACCTACGTCAAGCCCATGGGCTTGGGGCAACTGCACTTGCGCTGGGATGGGCATCACTTTCACCAGCGCAACAGCTCTACCACCCAAGAGCAAGGTCCCACCATTCAATACCACTTTGTGTCTACCCCAATACCCTGCCGCTGGCGTGTGGGGCTGGGTAGCATGTCTCAAGAATTTCAGGGCAACAGCGTGCTCGATGGGCGCACCCACAGCGCCCGCCTAGAGGCCAACTGCAAACATGCCCTAGCGGCCGAAACCCACTGGGGCCTGAGCACCGCACAAGACCGGGCGCACGACCCGCAGCGCCCCGGCGGTGACAAAACTCGGTACGACTGGTCCGTGCGCCACGAAAGAACAGTGGGACAAGCTGCAACCCATGCGTGGTTCAAGCAAACCCACACGCAAGACAGTGAACGCTTCAGTCCTTTAACGGGCGATCTGGTCAGCCGCAGCATCCGCACCGACTGGGGGGTGGGCGTCTGGTGGCCCATGGGCGGACGCTGGAGTGTCGGTTTGGATGTGGAATCAACATCACAAAAATCGTCTAATGCATTGTTAAATATAAAAAATTTGTCAGCCTATGCCGGTGTGCGGTGGATGGCGCCATGAGCCATGAAAACCCTCAATTGCTTAAAAAATAGGCAAAAAACGATGTTTTTGCACAACAAGCCCAATAAACAATGTCTCTTGTGATTCAAATCACATAAAAACGATCAAGACCCCGCATTAAAATTAGCACCTGCACAGAAAACCGTGGCTACAGGCTGCGGAGCTGAACAGACTGGCTTGAAAGCCTTCCTCAAGAGGACTTTCAAGCGAGTGTGGGCAACCTAACGCTCGCTCTCGGGTTTCTTTGCAAAGAAGACCTGGTTTTTTACACAACTGTTTTTATCTAAAGGAAAACAAAATGGCTTTTTTCACCGGCACTAAAACTGTGCAAAGCTTCGCTGGCGCCCTGTATGGCGTACAAGTGGGCAGCACCCTCATGGCCGAAGTCAACCGTGACATCGACCGCAACGGCCTGAACCAAACCCTGAACACCTACTTCAACGCCTCTTTTGGCAGCGAGCTCGTGGCAACAACAGCCGCTAAATTGGTGGCTAGCTTGGGCATCACCACAGGTTCTGCAGAAGCCATCGCTTATGTCGTTGGCAAGCTGACCCCCGCTGGCGCCGCAAAAGGTGAAGCCATTGCCAAAATCCTGCAAGACTTCTCTAGCCTGACTGGTGATCTCACCTACGGTGCTGCTGCAAAAGCATGGAATGCAAAAGTAGACGCAGCAACTGCTTACAAAGGCACAGACACCCTGCCCTTGGGCTCTAACGCCATATACGAAATGTCAGTTGGTTTGGATGACGTGGTCGGCTCCGCTGGCAATGACACGATCAACGCCCGTGTGGTTCAAAACGACAATGGCGAGCAGACCAACCAGCTGGCCACCGGTGACTCCATCAACGGCGGCGCAGGCACCGACACCCTGACCGCTAAAGTCATTGCCGCTTCAGCACTGAACATGGGTCCAGCGATGTATATCGCGGCGGAAACAGTAGACGTGGAAAAAGTTGCTTTCACAGCCCTCAGATCTATTGCCAGCAGCAGCACTCCTGAAACTGTAGAGATCAACGCAAAGTTCATGGACGGCCTCGACATGATCAGCTCCGTGCACAGCGATGCTTCACTGCTGGTCACCAACGTCAACACCCTGACCGACAGCGGCGATTACGCAGCAAAGCGTTTGACCGAAAGCTTGACCGTGCGCATGGACCACAGCGGCAACGACCTGACAGTACCTGAGTCCAACATGACCGTGTTGTTCGACAACGACTACCTGTTGGCTGCCGACCCATCCCAGAGCGTGACTCTGAAGGTTGCTTTGACACCACAGATCGAAGCCGCCAAGTACGATGCAACAGCACCGCTGAAAAACAACCCTTATGACACATTGACCATCAAGGTCGACGGCGTCAGCAAGGTCATCAACATCGCCACTGGCACGCCTGCAACTCCGGTGCAAACCACCTATGCTGCTCTCGAGACCGCCATCAAAGACGGTCTGGTTGCTGCTGGCCTGAGCGATGTCGTTGTGACCCGTAACGTGGGTGACTTCGTCTACTCAGCCCGTGACGGTGCTGCGCGCTCTGCCGACACTTTCACACTGAGCAAGCCGGGCTCCGTCCTGACAACGCAAGGTGCAGGCTCATGGGAAGCCTTGGCTGGTTTGCCTGATGACAACTCCTTTGGCGCCATTGTCCGCCCTGGTGATGCCAGCAGCACTGCACCCCTGGTGACCGTTCAGGTTGAATTGGAAAAAGTTGGCCGCGGCAGCGACGGCGGCGGTTTGATCATCGGTGGCATGGCCACGGCCGGTGCTAACACATGGGACTTTTCCAGCAAGCCCAACCTCAAAGAAGGTGTTGAGAAGTTCAACGTCAAGGTGTCCGGTGATGCATCGCAGTTCAGCAGCCTCTCTTACCTGCACTCCACCAACAACACGCTGCAGAGCGTGGTGGTGACTTCTGCCACCGGCAGCAAGGCTGACCTGATCATCGGCAACCAAAACACAGGTTCAGCGATCACCGATGCTATGAAGGATGTGCGCGAATTCACTTCGACCGCCTTTGCCAACAACGTCACGCTGAACGCCAAGCTGACCACTGAAGTCGTGGCCAAGTACATGAACCTGACCGACACGGCCGCTCCCGCAGCCGATAACATCAGCTTCAACTACAACTTCGGTGCTGGCAACGACACGCTGAAACTGGATGTGGCCAAGGCCAACGCAGCTGCAGCAGGTACAACGACACGCGAAGACTTCGTTCTGTCGATCGACGGCGGCGCTGGCAAT
>JBIKRC010000012.1:0-15594 GCA_044349375.1 Limnohabitans sp. | reverse complement strand
TGCATACTGGGCGACACTCTTTGAAATTCCAGTAATTGGCATACCAACATCAGTAAAGTTTCACACTTTACAGCACAGCATTCCATTAGCAAAAAAAGGAAATTGGATTGATCAACTTGGCAATACAAGAATATATCCAGCGGCCCTAAATGAATGCATTGAAGCAAATGCCAACTTCATCAAATGTTTGCCAGACTCTTTAAAACAGGAGCTTAACAATGGGTGGTAATCAAATACTTCCGGTAATTCTTTCTGGTGGCGCAGGCACTCGACTGTGGCCCTTGCCGCGCAACGACTACCCCAAGCAATTTCTGGCGCTGACGTCGGACTTGTCGCTGTTTCAGGAAACGCTGAAACGGCTGAATGGGATTCACGGCGCTCTGCCGCCCATGGTGGTGTGCAACGAAGGCCACCGCTTTTTGATTGCCGAGCAGGCACAGGCGATTGAGCACAATCTGTCGGCCATATTGCTGGAGCCAGCCGCCAAAAACACCGCACCGGCCATTGCATTGGCTGCGCTCAAGGCCCGTGAGGGTGGCAATGACCCACTGTTGCTAGTGTTGCCGTCAGACCATGTGTTTTCCGATGCAGCGGTGTTTCACACTGCAGTGGCGCAGGCCGCAGCGGTGGCGCATGCTGGGCACTTGGTGACCTTTGGCATCGTGCCCAGCCACCCCGAAACGGGATTCGGCTACATACAAGCGGGCGCAGCGCTGGCCGAAGGCGGCATGCAGGTGGCGCGCTTTGTTGAAAAGCCCAACCGCGACACTGCCCAAAGCTACATAGACGCTGGCGGCTATTTCTGGAACAGCGGCATGTTTTTGTTTAAAGCGTCGGCCTACCTGGACGAGTTGGCCACGCACAAGCCGGCCATGTTGCAGGCCTGCACAGCGGCCCTGGCCGTCGCCAAGACCGACCTAGACTTTTGCCGGGTAGACGCCGAAGCGTTTAACGCCTGCCCGGCCGATTCGGTGGACTACGCTGTAATGGAGAAAACCCAGCGCGCCGCCGTGGTGCCACTGAATGCGGGCTGGAACGACGTGGGCGCCTGGACGGCGGTGAGAGAAGTAAACCCGCAGGACGCGCAGGGCAACGCCAGCCATGGCGATGTGTTGCTGCACGACGCCAGCAACAGCTACGCCTATGCCAAGAGCCGGCTGGTGTGCCTGCTGGGCGTGGACAACCTGACTGTGGTGGAAACACCCGACGTGGTGCTGGTGGCGCACAACGACCGAGCGCAAGACGTGAAACAACTGGTTGACCACCTGAAAACCGACAAGCGCAGCGAAGCCACTATGCATCGGGAAGTGCATAGACCCTGGGGCCACTATGACTCCATCGACGAAGGCAAGCGCTTTAAGGTGAAGCGCATCACTGTGAAGCCAGGCGAAAAGCTGTCGGTGCAAATGCACTACCACCGCGCCGAGCACTGGGTGGTGGTGACCGGTACAGCCTTGGTGCGGGTGGGCGACAGCGAAAAGCTGGTGACCGAAAACGAATCGATCTTTATTCCGATTGGCGGCGTGCACAGCCTGGAGAACCCCGGCAAGGTGCCACTGGAGTTGATTGAGGTGCAAACTGGTTCGTATTTGGGCGAAGACGACATCGTTCGGTTTGAAGACCGGTACGGCCGCGTTGGCACACAGGGATAAAGTATGAAAATTTTGGTCGTTGTCGGCGCCGGCTACATCGGCAGCCACATGGTCAAGCGCCTTGGCCAGCTGTGCTGCGAAGTGACTACCTTGGAAAACCTCAGCAGCGGCTACCGCGGCGCGGTGCTCTGCGGCGACTTTGTGCAGGGCGACCTGGCCGACACCGAGCCGCTGGCTGATCTGCTGCAGCCCAGGGATGCACTTTGCTTCGTTCAGTCAGGTGGGCGAATCGGTACAACAACCTGCCAAGTACTACGCCAACAACGTAACCAACACTCTGCACTTGCTGGCCGGCTATCCGGTTGTCAAAGATCCGAATCCAGAACTGTCGCTGGATGGCCAGCATTGGGTACTTGCACCCGCCTGATTGTCTCGGTTCGGCGTACAAGTTTGCGCCGCGTGGGCAGCATGGCAGACCAGGCAGACTCCATCCATCGGGCGGTCGACGTTCTGATGGCGGGAGTGTAGTTGATGGCAATAAAAATTGAAGTGGTAGGGTACCGGGGTATGGTGGGCTCGGTCATTGTGCGGTGCTTGCTGTTGTTTGAGGTCACCTCAAGCTGATATCAATTAACGAGGTTTTAAAAGTGCAATATTGGGTTGATCTTCAGCCATCTCGCCAAGTTAAAGACCCGGTTGAGCGCGCGCAGGCCAACATGGCCTTGAGAAAATTGCGCGAGAACATGGCCGATCAAACGCGCCGTGAGCTGACCTTGAATTTGGTCAACAGCACCACCGCTGACCGGGCTTGGCAAACCTGGTTTTGGTTCAATCATTTCAATGTCTTCCCCCAAAAGTTCCATGTGGGTGCGGTGTTGCAGTCTTATGTGTTTGGCGCCATTGATGGGGCGCTGGATATGCGCTTCAAGGATTTGCTTCGGGCGGTCACGGTTCACCCCGCCATGCTCATGTATCTGGACAACGTCAATAACACCAAAAACAAGGGCAATGAAAACCTGGCCCGCGAGTTATTGGAGTTGCACACTCTGGGTGTTTCGGGGGGGTATTCACAACAAGATGTGGCTGCTGTGGCCAAGGTGCTTTCGGGCTGGACGGTTCAGCTCAATGGGCCAGTCCCTGAAATGGGCCAGACGATTTTTCGAGCGGGGCAGCATGATTCGGCTTCACATGCGGTGCTGGGCATCAATGTGCCCAGCGGCGGTGCAGAACAACTTGCGGTGCTGCTGGACCATTTGGCCAGTCACCCTGCAACCGGCCAGCACATTGCCCGCAAGATGTGCTTGTGGTGGTTCGATGAGCCGCCAGAAGCGGCCGTCAAAGAATTGGCGCAGGTGTTTGACAGCACTGGCGGCAATCTGCAGGCCCTTTGGCAAAGTGCACGCGCTTTGCACCAGCGCATGGGCTCTGGGCCCGTTTTCAAAGACCCCATGCACTATGTGCTGTCGGCTGCCCAGGCCATTTGTGGCGATGTACCCGTTGCAAACCCTCAGCCCTTGTTGCGCTGGATGCGCCTGTTGGGCCAGCCCTTGTTGGGTCGTTCAACCCCCGAGGGTTATCCGATCAAGGGCAGCGCTTGGCTCAACCCAGGACAACTGGCCCAACGCATTGAATTGGCACGCGAGATGGCGGCCAACACTGGAAGGCTGATCACCCCAAACCTTGTTTCGCCGGATGTCAAGATGACACCAATACCTGCCCAATTGCCCATACCCAACCTCAGCCCCAGACCCAACTTTGAACTGATAGACCTGCGAAGCACACCCTGGGGCCAGCAGTGGTTGCAACAACACCCAGAAATGAAGAGCATGGCTGTGGGGAAAGACAAACAGGATCCAGCTTACTTGTGGGCCTTGTATTTGGCCAGCCCGCAATTCATGTACCGCTAGGCTGCGCAGCCCCTACACAGCCGTCCCTGCAAAAATCAGATCAGCGTTGGATGCTGAATTGAAATGAATCTTGTAGTGGGCTCGCTTTACTTTTGCAAAAATTTCGGTATATTCATGCGGTATAAATGTGGAGTATTTTATGTTGACATCAACAACAAAACGTAAAACATCTCTGACGCTGGATGCAGAAGTGATGGATGGCGCAAAAGCACTCGGCATCAATGTGTCGGCCGTGGCCGAGGCGGCGCTCAAAAATGCTGTAGCCAGTGCACGGCATGTGCAATGGCTAAAGCAAAACGCCGAGGCCTTTGCAGCACAAGCGGCCTGGCACGAGCGTCATGGACACCCGCTGGCCGACATCATGGCCGCACCCGGGAGTGCCTCGTGGAACGCCTGACTCGCTATGACGTGGCCGAATACAACGGAGTGAAGATGGTGGTGGTCGAAAGCGACCTGCTGCCACCCGACCCGACGGTGGTGGTCATTCCCTTGCTGGCCGGCTATCCGGTGGTCAAAAATCTGAACCCTGAGCTGTCGCTGGATGGCCAACATTGGGTGCTTGCCACCCGCTTGATTGCCGCGGTTCGGCGTACAAGTTTGCGCCGCGTGGGCAGCGTGGCAGACCAGGCAGACGCCATCCATCGTGCGGTCGACGTGCTGATGGCGGGTGTGTAGTGGATGGCGATAAAAATTGAAGTGGCAGGGCACCGGGGTATGGTGGGCTCGGTCATTGTGCGGTGCTTGCTGTTGTTTGAGGTCACCTCAAGCTGATATCGAATAGCGAGGTTTTAAAAGTGCAATATTGGGTTGATTTTCAGGCCTCTCGCCAAGTTAAAGACCCGGTTGAGCGTGCGCAGGCCAACATGGCCTTGAGAAAATTGCGCGAGAACATGGCCGACCAAACGCGCCGTGAGCTGACTTTGAATTTGGTCAACAGCACCACGGCTGACCGGGCTTGGCAAACCTGGTTCTGGTTCAACCACTTCAATGTGTTGCCCCAAAAGTCCCATGTGGGTGAGGTGTTGCGCCCGTTGCCAACCCTCAACTCTTGTTGCGCTGGATGCGTCTGTTGGGTCAGCCCATGTTGGGTCGTTCAACCCCCGATGGTTATCCGATCAAGGGCAGCGCTTGGCTCAACCCAGGACAACTGGCCCAGCGCATTGAATTGGCACGCGAGATGGTGGCCAACGCAGAGCGCTTGATGATACCGACCCCCATTTCAACGGATAGCTCGCCAGCCCGAAGAACCAGATTCAAACTGAACGACCTGAGAAGCACCCCCTGGGGTCAGCAATGGTTGCAACAGAACCCTGAAATGAGAAGCATGGCGTCTGGAGAGGACCCACAGGATACTTTAGACCTGTGGGCTTTGTATTTGGCCAGCCCGCAATTCATGTACCGCCAGTGGGGGAGTTGCGGGCGTTTATTCAGCGCGAAGTGTTGCCTTTGCAGTAACAACATGAAGACCACCGGAGCGGTGCAGGGGGTGTTGTGGCCCGATGTGTCGCTGGTGGCGCAGGCGCTCGAGCGCAAGGACGTTTTGCGTTTGCAACCGGCGGGGGCTTATGCAGCCAATATGTTGGGCTTGTCTGAGCAAGTGACGGCCCAGGTGGTGTATTTGACTGACGGGCCATCGCGAGAGGTGTCGGTGGGGCCGACGCAGGTATCGCTCAAGCGCACCACGCCCAAAAACATGGCCTGTGCCGGGCGGCTGAGTGGTTTGCTGATTCAGGCCTTGCGGTTTTTGGGTGAGGCGCATGTCACGCCCGAGCGCGTGGCGCACTTGCGCAGTGTCGAGGACCACTTTGACACTGCCTAGGAGCTAGAAACCGAGCTGGAGCTGGCTGGCTGGCAAGGTCTACACGCGGGATTTGTTTGGCGCGGATGTGTCAGGGGGTAACATAAGGCCTTGACCGGAGCACAAACATGCAAGTAGCTATCGACCTACCCAACGACCTTGTGGCATTCCAAGGCGCAGCAAGCGTGCGCGAGGAGCTGCGGCAGTCATACGCATTGTGGTTGTTTCAGCGTGAACGGGTGACCCTGGCCAAGGCTGCCGAGGTAGCAGACATGTCCCTGTACGACTTCATGGCCCTGTGCAAAGTGAGCCAGATCCCGGTCATGGACATCAGCCGTGATGAACTTGAGTCTGAGCTGGCAGGGCTACCGACCCCATGATTCTGGTCGCCGACGCTTCGGCGCTGATCGCTTTGGCAACCTGTAAAAGTTTGCCTTTGCTTGACAGCCTCTTCGGCACTGTTTTGGTGCCCGAGCAGGTATTCGTTGAGGTGACAACCGACAACAAGCCGATGGCGGCCACTCTTGAGGCCTACCTTCGGGACAAGGTGCGCCGGGTTGATTTGCAGAATTATGTGTATCTGGACGCTTTTGCCGACACTGGTGAAACGGCCGCTATGTTGCTCTACAAGCAGATCAACGCCGATTACCTGCTGATCGACGACAAGCGGGGACGGAAGGTGGCTGCCATCAACCAGATTGTTACCGTGGGCTCCATGGGAGTGCTTTTGCAAGCCAAAAAGGCGGGGTTGATCGCTGCTTTAGCGCCGTTGCTGGAGCTGCTGAACGACAGCCCGGTGTTCATCGGGCGTGAATTGCATGCCACTGTTTTGGAACTGGCTGGAGAGTCTGCGCAAAGCTGACAGCCGCAAGGCCGACTTGGGTAGCCGCACGGCGGTGGCGTCGGCACTGATGCGTTATGAGGCAAACGGGCAGATACGCCAGTTGTCGCGTGGTTTGTATGACTGGCCACGGCAGCACCCGTTGCTGGGGGTGTTGTGGCCGGATGTGGCGATGGTGGCCCAGGCTTTGGAGCGCAAGGATGGTTTGCGCCTGCAACCCGCGGGGGCTTATGCTGCCAACATGCTGGGCTTGTCTGAGCAAGTGCCGGCCCAGGTGGTGTATCAGACTGACGGGCCTTCGCGCGAGGTGGCGATTGGCTTTAGAAAATGCTTCCTTGGGCTTGCGCCTATCGCCGGTGGTGCTGGAGAAGGATTTCTGGGTGTCGTGGCTGCTGGGGCTGCTGTTCAGAGAGCCCGCCTGGGCTGGGCAGTTGGTGTTCAAGGGAGGCACCTCTCTGTCCAAAGTGTTTGGGGTGATTGACCGGTTTTCTGTTCGCAGTGACAAGCGCTTGAATTTAAGAAAAAATCTGTGGATAATGGTTTTTTGAAGAAAATCTTGTCTTCGGAAAGAAAATATGAGCTTCCTGGGCTACACCCAACTCCATATGCAAATGGGGTTGACGACATTTGAGCCAGCCAAGCATGCGAGGCTTGGGGCGGTCACTCGGGTCACCGAGGTGCCTAATGGCTTGTTGGTGCCCGCTCAAGTTGCCAACAAAACCCAAACGCTGTTGGACCATGTGTTGTTTGCGCTCAAGCACGAGGGTGTCAATATGCAGGTGTTGGCCCAAGCGATGCCTAAGTTGCCAGCCCAGGATATGGTGGCGGCCATTACCGCTGCGCCAACAGGGGTTTATATACGTTTAGCTTGTTTTTTGTGGGAGTTTTTTAACAACGCGGAGCTGCAAGGCTTGCCCTCGATTGCGGGGCCAACGGTGGATGTGTTTGATGCAAGCCGCTACATCACCACCAAGGGCATGCGCAACGCCAAGTGGCGGGTGAATTTCAATGGCTTGGGCAGCTTGTCGTACTGCGTGACGGTAGAGCGCACGCCTGCCATTGAGGCATTGCTCGCGGCGGATATTTTGGGCAATGCCCAAAGGTTTGTGGCCGATCTGGCACCTATGGCCGCAGAACGGGCCATGTCGTGGGCCTATTTGCACGAAACGCAAAGCTCCTTTGCCATAGAAAAAGAATTACCCTCGCACACCAAGGCTGAGGCCTTTGTGGCGCTTTTAAAGCAGGCGGGTCAGGCGGCGCCTCTGGATGAAGCGTCTCTGGTGGCTTTGCAGAATGTATGCATGACCAACCCGCTCGACCAAGCGGTTGAGTACAGGCACCAGCAAAACTGGCTGCGTGCGCCTTTGCGTGGCTCCGTGGGCATTACCTATGTGCCGCCGCCGCCCGCGTGGGTGCCAGGGTTGATGGAGGATTTGCTGGCGTTTGCCAATGAAGCGCCCAAGCAGATAGACCCACTGGTGTGTGCAGCTGTGGTGTCGTTTGCGTTTGTGTTTGTTCACCCATTCATGGATGGGAATGGGCGCTTGTCAAGATTTTTGTTTCACCACGCCTTGTGCCGTTCAGGCCAATGGGGCAATGGTCTGTTGTTACCCGTTTCTGTGGCGATGAAGCGCAACGAGAGTGCGTATTTGGCTGCGTTGCAGAGTTATTCAAAGCCTGCCCGTCAAGCGTGGGATGTGACATGGCTGGGTGATGATGATTTTGAATTTGCACTCAAGTCTGATGCCTCGGTTTATCGGTATTGGGATGCCACGGCGTGTGTGGCATTCGGGTTAGAAATGGCGCAGCAAGCGCTGCACAAAGATTTAAAAGATGAAACCGATTTTTTGGCGCAATTTGATGCGCTGTTCAAGGCTGTGGATGAGCGCTTTGATGTGCGGGGCCCCGATTTAACATCGTTGGTGCTGGCATGTTTGCAAAACAAGGGCAAGGTGTCGGCTAATCAGCGCAAGAAGTTTGCAGACACGGTGCAAGCCGCTGTGTTTGACGCCATGCAGGATGAGTGGCAGAGGTTGTTTGCCGCAGTGGAATGAAGTGAAATCAGTGTGCTTGCTGAAGAAAGCGGACCGCACGAGCGTGGCTGCTGGCGAGGATCCACAGACTGCAGTCGACCTGTGGGCCTTGTATTTGGCCAGCCCGCAATTCATTTACCGCTAGCCTGCGCGGAGCTTACACAAGCCCCCAATTTTTGGACTTGGCATCCGGGAAGATGGTGTCGAGTGCTGAAGGGCTCAGGCCATAGAGTTGGCTGAAAACACCCGCCAACACATCACGATAGTCGTTCAGGACTGGCATGTCGCGGTTTTGGTGCAGGGTGTTGGCCTTCAAGTCGGCTTGTTCACCTCGGATATGGCCGCCTTGAATGGCGCCACCGGCCAGCCACATGACGTTGCCATGGCCGTGGTCGGTGCCGCCGCTGCCGTTTTCACGAAAGGTGCGGCCAAATTCAGACATCACCACCAAGGCTGTTTTTTTCCATTCCGGCCCCAATTCATCTGCAAAGCTTTGAATGCCCTGGCCCAGGGCTGCCAGGCGGTTGGCCAGCAAGCCTTGCACATGGCCTTGTCCGGCGTGGGTGTCCCAGCCGCCAATGTCCATGAAGGCGATGGACAGTGATTTGCGCTCGCGCATGAAGCGGGCCACCCTTTGCGCTTGTTGGGCAAAGCCAGCGGCGGGCAGGGCGCCTCGGGCGCTGTAGTCCATTTCTTTCATCAGTTCTGCGCTCAATGCTTGCCGCAGGCCCAAACCTTCGGTGACCATGGGTTCTAGGCGATGCCCGGCATACATGGCCTGCACCTGGTGCAAATAGGCTTGGGCGTTTTTTCGGTTGGCGTTGACGGTGACGGGTGCATTGACCACCTTGGCCAAGCCACTCAGGGCCACCGGTATGTTTTGCGTGAAGCTGATGGCTTGTCCACCCAAAACTTGCGCCAATCGGTTCAAAAATCCGTCACCCACATCAGGGCGCTGATCGGGGCGTTTGCCCGTTTCCATCCAGTCCTGGGCCTGAAAATGGCTGCGTGACACAAACGAGGTGCCGCTGAAAGGCACAAACGACAGCTCAGAGGCTTTAAACAATTCTCCGGCCGTTTCGGCCAACAGGGGGTGCAAGGCCCAGCGGCCATCGAGCCGCATGGCCCCCAAATTGAGGTCCAGGGCGTTGGGCGGTGCAATCGCAATGCGCGGGCGTGCTTCGTAGTAAAAAGGGTCCGCATAGGGCACCAGGGCACTCAGGCCGTCGTAGGCGCCACGCAACATCAGTACCACCAGGCGGATGTCGGTCGCGCCTTGGGGCGTGGCCCACAATTGCATAGGAACCAAGCCGCCCGCAGCCATGAGGGAGAGTAGTTGTCGACGGTTCATGTCAAATTCCTGTCTTCAATGCGGCCCAGCAAATCGTTGGTGACTGCAGTATGGGCTTGCAAAGAGTCTGGGACGGCAAAGGCTCGTTGCGTTTGTGGGAATTGCAGCTTGGGCATCTCTGTTTGCGCTGCATGCCAGGCAGACCAGGCTTGCCGGTAAGCCGTGCGTGCAGGGGCTTCGCCACGCTCATCGTTGTGGGTTTCTTCGCTGCGGGTCAAAGAGCCGTCCAAGTCCAGCTGCAGCATCACTGGGGTGTCCAGAATCTGCAAGGCGCTGGGGTCAAACCTGCGAATTCGCTGGAAAATTTCTGCATCAGCCCCAATGCGCACACTGTCCCATGCCCCCAATTTTTGGTCGAAATACGCGCGGTTAAACAGAGGTGATGGAAAGCAAAGGCGCAAGGCACCGTCCAGGCTGACCCAATCGAGTGGCTGAAAGCGGGTGAATTGGCCATTCATGTCACAGCGCAGGGTGCGCCCCATGGTGACGGCCAGTCCAGAACCTTTGGCATGCAGCAAGGGTTGCAGCTGCTGTTCAATGCGGTTAGGGAAAGCCCAATCGTCGGCATCGTGCACCGTCAGGTATTGGCCCTTGGCCACCGTGAGCCCGACGTTTTTGGCCACATAGGGGCCGCCATTGGTGTTCAGGGCCAGCACCTTGACCCGTGCATCTTGGCTTTGCAAGTCATGGGCGATCTGCAGGCTGTTGTCTTTGCTGCAGTCGTCTACCAAGATGAGTTCTAGGTTTTGCCAGGTTTGCTCAAGAATGGATTGCGCCGCTTTGTGCAGGGTGGCCGTTGCGTTGAAGACCGGCATGAGCACCGATACCAGTGGGCCCCAGGTGTGAATTTTGTGGGGGCTGTCTGCCGAGCGGCAAAGACGGTCAAACCGGCTGGCGTTGCCGGGTTTCAGGGATACGGCGTTTTGCCCCCCGTAATAGGCCAAGTATTTATTGAAAAAGCGAAGCCACAGGCTGTCTAGATCCAAACATTCGTTGGCGTAAAGCAAATTGAGGGCTGGTATTTCCGGCCCTCTTGCTTTTCTGAAAGCCGTGGCCAAGGCAAGGCCCGGTGGATCCAAATGCTGGCGATGCGCTTGATATAGGCAATCAAACACGCCAGGGGTGGACATGCGCCAAGGGGCGCCGTCTTCGTCGGAGTTGCCATAGGGTGTGGCGGTGCCGTGCAGGGCATAGGTGATGGGTTCTAGCCAGTCCATTTGGCTCAACACACGGTCTAGAGCCACCGCGTGGCTTAGGGCCAGCGCCGGCTGACGCTGGGTCTGGTACACGGCATCTGCCAAGGCTTTTTCGACATCAGTTGGCTTGTTTGCGATGGGGGCCGCCATTGTTTTGCCGATCAAGGCTTGGTGAAAATCTTGCCATTCTGTTGAAATTTCCAAGCTTCTTTGGTGAATAAAATGAATTTGTCAATTATTATCGACTTGTCATTTTAAAACCAAATATCAGGAATTGACGTGAAAGAAAAATTCAAAATCGCCTTAGCCGGTACGGGATATGTCGGTTTGTCGATGGCGGTTTTGCTGTCGCAAAATCACGCCGTTTGGGCATTGGACATTGTTCCTGCCAAGGTCAAGTTGATCAACGCAAGGCAGTCCCCTATTGAAGACGAAGACTTGGCCGATTACTTGGCGAAAAAGCCCCTGCAGTTGCAGGCAACTTTGGACAAAGCCGAGGCTTATGCCAACGCGGACTTCGTGGTTATTGCCACCCCAACAGATTACGACCCACAAACCAACTTTTTCAATACAGCGTCAGTAGAAGCCGTCATTCAAGACGTGCTGGCCATCAATCCTAGAGCGGTTATCGTGATCAAGAGCACGGTGCCGGTGGGCTTTACCGCGCAAATGAGCCAAAAGTACGGCACAGCCAACTTACTTTTTTCTCCAGAGTTTTTGCGTGAGGGGTTGGCCTTGCATGACAACCTTCACCCCAGCCGCATCGTGGTGGGCCATGGCCAGGACGGCGTTGTGCAGGCCAAGCGGTTTGCAGATTTGCTGCTGCAAGGCGCCGTTAAAAAAGACACCCCTGTTTTACTGACCGGATCCACAGAGGCCGAGGCCATCAAGCTGTTTGCCAATACTTATTTGGCCATGCGTGTGGCTTATTTCAACGAGCTCGACACCTATGCTGCAGCGTCGGGAATTGACACACGACAGATCATTGAGGGTGTGTGCTTGGACCCTCGCATTGGGGCGCATTACAACAACCCGAGCTTTGGTTATGGTGGCTATTGTTTGCCCAAAGACACCAAGCAGTTGCTGGCCAACTATGACCAAGTGCCGCAAAACCTGATCCGCGCCATTGTGGATTCGAACAGCAGCCGCAAGGATTTTGTGGCGTTTGACATCCTCAAGCGCCAGCCCAAGGTGGTGGGCATTTACCGCTTGATCATGAAGGCGGGCAGTGACAATTTTCGGGCCAGCAGCGTGCAAGGAATCATGAAGCGCCTGAAGGCCAAAGGCATTGAAGTGATTGTGTTTGAGCCTGCACTCAAAGAACCCGATTTTTTCAAGTCCGAAGTGGTTCAGGATTTGGCGCACTTCAAACAACGTGCCGATTTGATTGTGAGTAACCGCTTTTCTGCTGATTTGGACGATGTGCAACACAAGGTGTACACACGCGATTTGTTTGGGCAGGATTGAGGCAATTGCAGCGGAGTGAAAAAATGATTTTTGTATCTGTTGCAGCTTTCTGTGAGCCTTTTCTGGAGCACACACTTCAAGACGCTGTAGCCAAGGCCAAAGATCCTTCGCAGTTGGTTTTTGCGGTGGTCGACCAAACGCCGGTCGCCCGCCGTGCAGCGTTGCAGGCGCTGTGTCAACCGGCTCAATTGCGCTATGTGCATATTGATCCTGTGGAGTCTCGCGGGGTTTGCTGGGCTCGCTCGATTGCGTTTTCGTTGTACCAGGGCGAATCTTTTTTGCTGCAAATTGATTCGCACATGTTTTTTGAATCCGATTGGGATGATCAGCTTTTATCGCAATGGCTGACGCTCAAAACACAGAGCGCCAAGCCCATCATCAGCACTTATCCTTACGGTTTTGAGTTTGAGGATGAGAAACCCGTCATCAAAATCAACGTCAGCAAAAAAACCACTTTGGTCTTAAGGCCCCACCCAGAAACCACGTTGAGCGATAGCAACGCCACTTTGCGATTCAGGGCGGAGCATGTCTTTACCCGCAAGCCGGTGCTGGGTTGCCATCTGGCGGGTGGTTTTTTGTTTACCGCTGGTAGTTTTATAGAAGAAGTCCCTTACGACCCGCGCCTTTACTTTCATGGCGAAGAGCAGAGTCTTTCGGTGCGCGCTTATACGCATGGGTGGGACATTTTCCATCACCCTCGCATTCCTCTTTTCCATCTGTACAAGATGCCCAACACAGCACACCACGCTCATCACTGGCATCCAGAATGGGAGAAGTTGCGTGACTTTAAATTCACCCAACTGACCGATCTGGCCAAAACACGATTGATGGACTTGGTGTTTGAGCGACGCGACTTGGGCCGATACGGCTTGGGCAAAACCCGTTCGCTGGATGAATTCGCAAAACTTTCGGGGATCGATTACGCCAAACGCATGCTTGTACAAGACTACCAACCGACACGCTACTTTGAAGCCAGCAGAGATGTCAGTTGATACCCGTTACACCATTTGTGCAGTGTGCGCGAGCCAAGGCTTGGTGGCCAGGCGTTCGGCTTCAAAGGCCTTGATCTTCTCAGCGTGGCGCAAGGTCAGGCCGATGTCGTCGAGACCATTGATCAAACAAAACTTGCGGAAGGCCTGCACTTCAAAAGGGATCTCTTCGCCTTGAGGGCGCACGACCACTTGGCGTTCCAGATCGATGGTCAGTTGGTAGCCGGGAAAGGCCAAGACTTCGTCAAACAGCTGAGCCACCACGGCTTCGGGCAGCACGATGGGCAGCAGGCCGTTTTTAAAGCAGTTGTTGAAGAAGATGTCGGCAAAACTGGGTGCAATCACGCAGCGAAAGCCATATTGGTCAATGGCCCAGGGCGCGTGTTCGCGGCTGGAGCCGCAGCCGAAGTTCTTGCGGGCCAGTAAAACGCTCGCGCCTTGGTAGCGCGGTTGGTTCAGCACAAAGTCCGGGTTGGGTTTGCGGCTTGCCGGGTCTTGGCCGGGCTCGCCCGGGTCCAAATAGCGCCAGGCGTCAAACAGGTTGGGACCAAAGCCGGTCTTGCGGATCGACTTGAGGAACTGCTTGGGGATGATGGCGTCGGTGTCCACGTTGGCGCGGTCCATCGGGGCCACCAGGCCTTTGAGGAGGGTGAATTTCTGCATGCTGTGATTCCTCGAATGCTTCAGGCGAATTTTCGGATGTCGACAAAGTGGCCATGCACGGCAGCCGCCGCCGCCATGGCGGGGCTGACCAGGTGGGTGCGGCCACCCGCGCCCTGACGGCCTTCGAAGTTGCGGTTGCTGGTGGAGGCGCAGCGCTCGCCAGGCTCCAGGCGGTCGGCGTTCATGGCCAAGCACATGGAGCAGCCGGGCTCGCGCCACTCAAAGCCAGCGGCCTTGAAAATCTCGTGCAGGCCTTCTTGTTCGGCTTGGGCTTTGACCAAGCCGGAGCCGGGCACTACCATGGCCAGCTTGACGTTTTTGGCCACTTTTTGGCCAAGCTTTTTAACGATGGCCGCGGCTTCGCGCATGTCTTCGATGCGGCTGTTGGTGCACGAGCCAATGAAGACCTTGTCGACGGTGATGTCGGCCAGCGCCTTGCCAGGCTGCAAGCCCATGTAGGTCAGCGCGCGTTCGATGGCGTCGCGCTTGACATCGTCTTTTTCTTTGTCCGGGTCGGGCGTGTGGCCGTCGATGCCCAGCACCATTTCGGGCGAGGTGCCCCAGGTGACTTGCGGCACGATGGCGCTGGCGTCCAGCTCGACCACGGCGTCAAAGTGGGCGCCAGGGTCAGACTGCAGGGTCTTCCAGTAGGCCGCGGCGTGGTCCCATTCAACCCCCGTGGGGGAGAGCAGACGGCCTTTGACGTACTCGATGGTTTTCTCGTCCACCGCCACCAGGCCCGCGCGCGCGCCGCCTTCGATGGCCATGTTGCAAACCGTCATGCGGCCTTCCATGGAGAGGCTGCGGATGGCCGAGCCTGCGAATTCGATGGTGTAGCCGGTGCCGCCCGCAGTGCCGATCTTGCCGATGATGGCCAGCACGATGTCTTTGCCGGTGACGCCCTTGGCCAGCTTGCCCTCGACCTTGATCAGCATGTTCTTGGCTTTTTTGGCCAAGAGGGTTTGGGTGGCCATGACGTGCTCGACCTCGGAAGTGCCGATGCCGTGCGCCAGAGCGCCAAAAGCGCCGTGTGTGGAGGTGTGGGAGTCGCCGCAGACCACGGTCATGCCGGGCAGGGTGGCACCGTTTTCCGGGCCAATCACGTGCACGATGCCTTGGCGTTTGGACAGGAAGGGGAAAAAGGCGGCCGAGCCGTACTCTTTCATGTTCGCATCCAGCGTGGTGATTTGCTCTTTGCTGATCGGGTCGGTGATGCCGTCGTAACCCAGTTCCCAGCCAGTGGTGGGTGTGTTGTGGTCGGCAGTGGCCACGATGGAGCTGACGCGCCAGACTTTGCGACCGGCTTGGCGCAGGCCTTCAAAGGCTTGCGGGCTGGTGACTTCGTGCACCAGGTGGCGGTCGATGTACAGGACGGAGGTGCCGTCTTCTTCGGTGTGGACGACGTGTTCGTCCCAAATTTTGTCGTAGAGGGTGCGTGCCATGGAGCTTCCTTGCTGTGCAACATATCATTTTATGCGGATACACCCAGCGTGAGCTCACACAAGTGACAGCCTTGGGAGCTCGTTGCTGGGCGCGGGGTCGACTCCGGGGCAGCCGAATGCCCGCCTTGGGGGCTGTTTACAGTTCTTCTACGCGCCGAGGGGGGTAGCTGTCCCAAGACTGGCAGCCCGGGCAATGCCAAAAGTGTTCTTTGGCTTCAAAGCCGCAAGCGGCGCAGCGGTAGCGGGCCAAAGGCTTGGTGGCGTTTTCCAGCGTTTTTTGCACCGGCTCAGGCAAGGCGCCCCATTTGTGATGGT
>JBIKRC010000174.1:0-4973 GCA_044349375.1 Limnohabitans sp. | reverse complement strand
ACGGCTGCGCTGCAAACCAGGTCGGATCGGTGTGGGCGAATTGCCGCACAAAGGGGGCCACGGCCGCATCGGCCATGCCGAAGTGCTTGCCAGCCAATTCAGGCTGTGCGCGAAGCCGCGCATCCAGTGTGTGCAACCAAACTGCCGCCTCATCGCGGTCGGCCACACCGCTCTCCAAGCCCGAGCGGTTGGGGTATTTGTAGCGGTCCAGTTGCTGTTTGAAAGGTCCGTCGTTGTGCGCGATCAGCGCCAGCGCATCGGCCATGCCCGCATCCGATGGAGGCAACCAGCCCATCGGGTCGTGCTGGCGCAGGGCCCACAGCATGATGTCCAGGCTCTGCTCCAGCACCCCGCCGTCCGCAGCCCCAGGCAGCCACAACACCGGCACTGTGCCTTTGGGTGAGAGAGCCAGCAGGTGGGCGGGTTTGTTTTTCAACACCACTTCGCGGTGTTCGATGGCAATGCCGCTGGCGTGCAGGGCCAGCCGGGCCCGCATGGCGTAGGGGCAGCGGCGAAACGAATACAAAACGGGCAGGACATTGACCATTGCGCCAGTTTAAATCGTCTCCGGGGTGCAAGCCCGATGCACCTGTGTCAAGATAAGCGTCCTCTTTTTGACACGGAGACCTGCCTTGAACAACGACCTGATCAACGATGCCCAAGCCCTTTTGGGTGGCCGTGTGGATGCCCCTGGCACCACCCGCCGCGTGGCCCTGCAAGCGGCTTTGGGTGTGGGTTACGCCGCAGCGGCCATGCCCATCATGGCGCAGACGGCCATCAAAACCCCCTTAACGGGCCTGGTGGCTGGCGAAGTGACCATCGAAGTGAATGGCTTCAAGATGCCCGCCTACCGCAGCGCACCGGCGGGCAAGACCGGTTTGCCGGTGGTCCTGGTGATTTCCGAGATTTTTGGCGTGCACGAGTACATCGCCGACGTCACGCGCCGCTTGGCCCAGGCCGGGTACATGGCCATCGCCCCCGAGCTGTTTGTGCGCCAGGGTGACCCCAACGAGTACGGCGAAATTGCCAAGCTGCAGGCTGAAATCATTTCCAAAGTGCCCGATGCGCAAGTCATGGGCGACCTGGATGCCTGCGTGGCCTGGGCCGCAGCCAACGGCGGCAACACCGACAAACTGGCGATCACCGGCTTTTGCTGGGGCGGGCGCATCACTTGGTTGTATGCGGCGCACCAGCCCAAGATCAAGGCGGGTGTGGCGTGGTACGGCCGACTGGTGGGCAACGCCACGGCACAAACGCCCGCGCACCCGCTGGCCTTGGCGGGCCAGCTCAAGGCCCCGGTGCTGGGTTTGTACGGCGCGGCCGACACCGGCATTCCCCTTGACACGGTGAACAAGATGAAAGAAGCCTTGGCGCAAGGGCCTGCAGCGGCCAAAGCCAGTGAGTTTGTGGTTTATCCTGAGGCCCCACACGCGTTTCATGCCGATTACCGTGGCAGCTACCGCAAGGCAGCCGCAGAAGACGGCTGGCAACGCTTGTTGGCCTGGCTCAAACGCCAGGGTGTGGCCTGATTTTTTGATGCAACAACCGCCCTTTGGGACGAGAACTTTGAAAACCGCCCTTTGGGGCGGTTTGTTTTGGAGTGCCAAGCACTTCATGGAAGCAAGATGACTTTATTGGCGATTTTGGTGGGTACTTTGGTGGCGGGCATTGGCAGCGTCTGGCTGGCTGCGTGGCTGAGTTTTGGTGTGCTCAGCCGCTACACCCAGCACATGCTCAGCCTGGCCGCCGGGGCCTTGTTGGCCACGGCGTTTTTGCACTTGCTGCCTGAGGCCTTTGAAAGTGAAGCCGGGGCCCACGCCTTGTTCATGACCTTGCTGATCGGCCTGGTGTTTTTCTTTTTGCTCGACAAGGCTGAGCTGTGGCACCACGGGCACGAACATGGCCATGACCACCATGGGCATGGGCATGGGCATGATGATGCGCAGGCCTCCAGCCATGGCCACGAAGCGCACGGCCATCCACAGGCTCACCATGCCGAAGAGAAATTGCGCGGGCAATGGGCCGTGCTGGCGGGCGACAGCGTGCATTGTTTTGGCGACGGCATCCTGATTGCCTCGGCCTTCATCGCCGACATGCGCTTGGGCGTGATCGCAGCCTTGGCCGTGTTGGCGCACGAGGTGCCTCACCACATGGGTGACTTGGCCGTGTTGCGCCAAGGCAGCAGCAGCCGCCAAGCGGCCATCGTCAAGGTGTCGATGGCCGGGGCCATCACCGCTTTGGGCGGGGCGGTGGGCTATGTGCTGGTCGACGCCCTGCACGACTGGCTGCCGTATTTCCTGGTGGTGGCCAGCAGCAGCTTTGTCTATGTGGCCTTGGCCGATTTGATCCCGCAGCTGCAAAAGCGCCTGTCCGCACGCGAGACCGCTTCGCAGATTCTGTGGCTAGGCGTGGGCATGGGCATGGTGGTGCTGGTCAGCGCTCTGGCAGGGCACCAGCACTGACATGGCTACAGCGCGGAGTCAGGGCATTCCGTCGGTTGGGACTTGATGACCGACTTTCCCCCGTAGGTCGGGCCTTTATGGTCCGACAGCCATGCTCTCGCGAAGCGACATTTTCAAGGGGCGTTGGTGCACAAAGTCGGACCTGAAGGCGCCGACCTACAAAAACCGACACCCCCACTGGACTGGACTGGCCTTGCTGAGCTTCGTGCCATGCGTCTTAGCCTTTGGCGCAGGGCAGGCCCGGCGTGCGGCACCACTCGCTCCAGCTGCCGGCATACAGCGCGGTGGGGCCGAAACCGGCCATCTCCATCGCCATCAAATTGGGCACAGCCGTGACGCCAGATCCGCAGTGGTGCACCACGCTGCTGGCAGGGCGTCCAGCGAGTACCCGGTCCCATTCGGCTTTGAGCAACTCGGGGCTTTTGAAACGGCCGTCTTCGGTGAAGTTCTCGGCAAAAGGCCGGTTGAGTGCGCCCGGGATGTGTCCCGCCACTGGGTCCAGCGGTTCCACTTCGCCCCGGTAGCGGGCTCCGGCGCGGGCGTCGACCACGGTTTGAGTGGTTTGGCCCAAGGCGGCCGAGACGGCATCGGTCAGCACCAATTGGCGCAGTGGTGTTTTCAATTCAAATGCCACAGGCGCAGGCGGTGTGAAGGGACCCGAGTCGGTGGCCCCGCCCGCGTCCTTCCAGGCCTGCAAGCCGCCGTCCAGCAAAGCTACAGCATCATGACCTAGCCATTTGAGCATCCACCACAAACGACCGCAGTATTGGCTTTTGTTGCGGTCATACACCACGATCTGCATGCCGTTGTGAATGCCCAGACTCCCCAGCCACTGCGCCACGATTTCGCGTTGGGGCAAGGGGTGACGGCCGCCGTTGACGGCCTGCCCCGGCTGGTGCGTGCTCAAATCCTTGTCCATGTGTGCGGGCAGGGCCGCTGAGATGCGTTCGCTGGCAAAAAAGCCATCGGTCAGCTCGGGTTTCATCAGGTCAAAGCTGCAGTCCAACACGGCGCAGGGGGTGCCTTGCGCCAGCAGGGTTTGCAATTGGGGGGCGTTGATCAGCAGGGTGTACATGGTGTGTCTCCAAGGTTCAGTGGTCTTCTGCGGGGGCGCTGGGCAGTGTACGGTTGCGCAGCACGGTGGATGCGATGCCGCTGGCCATGATGAGGGCTATGCCCAACCAGCCCATGAGCGGGATGTGGTCGCCAAACAGGATCAGGCCAAACAAGGCACCAAAGACGATGCCCGAATACTGCAGGTTCGCCACCACCAGGGTCGAGCCCCGGCTATAAGCGTTGGTCATGCACAACTGGCCAAGCGCGGCCAGCACGCCAATGGGCAGCAACCACAGCATGCTGGGCCAAACCCAGGGACTCATACCCGTGACCAGCATCAGCACGGCGCCCACCACGGCGGTGCCGACGGAGAAATAAAACACCGTGCGGGCTTCGGGCTCGTTCAGACGTCCCAAAGCGGCCACCTGCATGTAAGCCAAGGCCGCGATCAGGCCCGAAAGCAGGCCGACGATGCCAGCAAACAACTGATCTTGTTCGATGGTGGGGCGCAGCAGCAAGATGACACCGACAAAACCCGCAATCACCGTCAGCACGATGGGGCCTTGTCGGGTCGCGTCTTGCAGTTTGCCCATGACCAAAGTGCCGCCCACCAAAAATACCGCCACCCAGATGCTGCTCATGTAATTGAGTGTCATGGCGGTGGCCAGAGGCAGGTAGCCAATGGCATAAAACCAGGCCGCCAGCGAGGTCACGCCCACCACCGAGCGCCAAACGTGCATCATGGGGATGGGCGTGCGCAAGGGGACGCCCTGAATTCGGCACAAGCTGGCCATGAAGAGCACGCCAATCAGGCCGCGAAAAAAAACCAGCTCGAAGGCGTGGAAATGGGTCGATGCAAATTTGACGCAAACCCCCATCATCGAAAAGAACAAGGCTGCCAGGATCATCCAGGAGGCTTGCATCGTTGCCTTCGGTTCAGAGGGCGTTCAACTGGCGGCGGTACCACTCATGGAAGTGCTGCATGCCGTCTTCCATGGGGCTTTGGTAAGGGCCCACTTCGTTGTCGCCGCGTGCCAGCAGCGCTTTGCGCCCGGCGTCCATGCGCTCGGCAATTTCGTCGTCCTCGATGCAGGTCTCCATGTAAGCCGCTTGCTGAGCTTCGACAAATTCACGCTCAAACGCCACGATTTCTTCGGGGTAGTAAAACTCCACCATGTTCAGCGTTTTGCTGGGGCTGATCGGGTGCAAAGTGGACACCGTGAGCACATGCGGGTACCACTCGACCATGATGTGCGGGTAGTACGTCAGCCAGATCGCGCCGCGTTCGGGCAATTGGCCGTTGCGGTATTTCAGCAGCACCTCGTGCCATTTTTTGTAGGTGTCCGAGCCGGGTTTGCCAAAGCCGCCCGACACGCCCACGGTTTGCACCGAATAGTGCTCCTTGAACTCCCAGCTCAAGTCGTCGCAAGTGACGAACTGGCCCAGCCCCGGATG
>JBIKRC010000173.1:0-5008 GCA_044349375.1 Limnohabitans sp. | reverse complement strand
CCAGACTTGCCGAAAGCGGCCTTGCCCGTCGTGGTCTTGGGTTTGTTTGGCGGGGTTGAAACGCCTGCCCACACGCGGGTCGGTGCCTCGGCCGCTCACGTACAACCAGTTGCCTTGGTTGCTGCTGACATCAAAGTCCACCAGCTGCGATTCGAACCAAGCCGCGCCTGCGCGCCAGTCACAAGACAGGTCGTGCACCAAAAAGCTCGCCACGATCTGGCGCATGCGGTTGGAGGTGAAGCCCGTGGCGGCCAATTCGCGCATGCCCGCGTCCACAATCGGCTCGCCCGTTTGGCCATCGCACCAGCGCTGAAAGTCTTTGGGAAAATGCGAGGGTTTGGGCAAGTTCGACAAACCCCGGGCCGCATAAAGTTGCGGGCCGTGTTGCAGGTGCAGCATGCGAAAGTTGTCGCGCCACAGCAGCTCAAACCAGAGCCAATAGGTGCCGTCGTTGCTGCCGTGTGTTTGTTCGTAGGCATGCAGGTCTGCCCAAATGCGGCGGGCCGACACCGCGCCCGTGGCCAACCACGGCGACCAGTGGCTGCTGGTGTGCTGGCCTTGCAGGGCGTTGCGGGTTTGTTTGTAACGGTTTGGCCAAGGCGGTGTGAGGTAGCTTTGCAGGTGAGCCAAAGCGCTGGTTTCGCCGCCCCGGTAGGCGGTTTGGGTGTACGGGAAGTTCGAGCGTGGGTGAGCGTCCTCTTGTGCGTTGTCCTCGGTGTGGGCTTTCAGCAGGATGAAGGAGTCTTCTGTCCAGCCTGGCAAGCTGGCCCATGCGCTTGAGGACTCAATCGGAGGCGCAGGCAGCAGGGTGGGTGCTGGCAAGGGCGCCAAGGGTTTGAGCCCTTTTGATTCGATGCGCTGGCGAAACTCGGTGAAGACCTGCGGCATGTTTTCGGCCGCAAAGGGCAAGGCGTCGGGTTCGATCAGGCTCGATTGCCACAGGGTTTTGACGGTGAGGCCCGCGTTGATCAGCGCTTGCACTTGCGCCTCTTCTTCGGGTGCGGCGATGTCTTCGCAAAACACGGTGTCCGCGCCCACTTGGCGTGCCCAGGCGGGCAGAACATCGGCCACGGGGCCGTGCAGTAACACCAGGCGCTGGCCTAAAGCCCCCAGCGCTTTTTGCAGGTCTTGCAGGGTGTCGGCCACAAAGCGCCTGCGGTGCGGGCCCATGCGGCGAAAGCCCCAGGCGGTGGGCGCGTCTTGCACAGGTTCGTGCACATAGACCAGTAGCAGGGCTTGGTCATTGGCCTGCGCGTGCTCAACGGCTTGCTTCAAGGCGCGTTGGTCGTGCAGGCGCAAGTCGCATCGAAACCAGAAAACGGTGGTACGCATGTGTTTAAAAATCAAAGCCCAGTTGGGCGCTTGGTGGGGTGTTGGCTGAAGAGGACTTGGCCGATTTTCGGCGGTTGGTCTTGGGGGTGTCGCTGTTGCGGGTGAACACGTCGCGTTGGTGGCCAGTGCCATGTTTTCGCGAAGCGTGTTTCTCGACGATGGCTTTTTTGCCCGCTTTCACACCGGGTTCGGCCCGGCGCTCGTGCAGTGCGGCTTTGGACTTTCGCGTGGCTTCGGCCAAATCCACCACGGGCAGGGGAATGTCGGCATCAGGCCCACTGCCCACCGTCAGGCCGCAGTGGCGTTGCACCTCAGGGGGCATGAGCCAAGGCTCGAACAACCAGGTGTCCGGCACGCGCCGCATGTGGGGCAACCAGCGGCGCACAAAGATGCCTTTGGGGTCGTGGTCTTGCGCTTGTTTGATGGGGTTGTACACCCGCGTGGTGTTGATGCCGGTGGTGCCCGATTGCATTTGCAACTGGCTCCAGTGGATGCCGGGTTCGTAGTCGAGAAACTGCGTGGCCAGCCATTGGCCCACGGGCCGCCAATCGAGCCACAAGGGGTAGGCCGCCACCGACACCAGCATGGCGCGCATGCGAAAGTTGAGCCAGCCGGTTTCGTAAAGCATGACCACACAAGCGTCCACCATGGGCCAGCCGGTGCGGGCCGAGGTCAGGGCTGCAAAGTGCGCGTCGTTCCAGCCGTCTTCGCGCAGGCCGTCGTAACCCCGGTGCATGTTGCGCCACTCGATTTCGGGTTCGCTTTCGAGCTTTTGGATGAAGTGGCAATGCCAATACAAGCGGCTGATGAAACCCGTAAGCCCCGCGCGGTGCCTGCTGGCTTGCGGCGGCAGTGCATTGAGTGCAGCGCGGGTGCTTTGCACCACCTCGCGCATGCTGATGCAGCCATAAGCCAAATAGGTCGAGATGCGCGAACACGCGGTTGGCGAAGACAGCGGCGAGGAGATGCCGCCCCGGTAACCCAGCGCCCTCGCATCCAGAAAACTGTGCAGGGTCTCCAGCCCCAAGCGGCGGCCACCGCGCTGGCGCTGGGCAGGGTTGTGCTGCAAGCCGGGAGTTGCGCGCATGCTTTCGGGGCCAAGGTTTTCAGGTGGCGCAAAGAACTGCAGTGCGGGCAAAACGGCTTGCGGTGCGGCCATGTGTGCTTCCCAGCGGGCTTGCCAGGTGTTGCGGCTTTTGAGGCGCCGTACCACGCCAAACTGCGGCAACTCTGTCCAGCCCACACCCGCACTGCTGCACCACGCACCCACTTGCAGGTCGCGCATGTAGGTGAAGGCGTTGCCGGTCTCTTGGTGCGCCAGCAATTCGGCAAACGGCGCTTGCGCGTGCAGCGCGGCCAGCACCTGTAGCGCAGGCCCGTTGCGCACCTGCAAGCTGCCGCCCAGTGACCGCAGTTCTTCATGCAGCTCGGTCAAGGATTCGCGCACAAATTCGAAGTGTTGCAACGCCGCATCGGGTTGCGCCCACAGACCCGGTTCCACGATGTACAGACAAAGCAAGGGCCCCTGGGCCGCAGCGTGCGCGAGCGCTGCATGATCGTGCAGGCGCAAGTCGCGTTTGAACCAGACCACGCGGTAGGTCATGGCTTTGTCTCGAAGGCTGAACCAGGTCCCAATCCACCTGGCCCTGGACCATAACGCTTAGGATCGACTTTCACGCAATCGATCAAGGCTTTGGGCAGGCCGGGCGCATTCTCGCGCAGGTAACGCCGGACCAGGTCGCCGCTGTGCCACGGCGCGGTCGAGCCGCTCCACACCGCCCTGTCTTGCACACGCCACTGGCCGCCCTGCAGGCGCAGCACCACCAGGCTGGGGTTGAGGGTCTCAAAAGCCACCTCGGCCACGCCCCAGTCGTCTTGTTGCAACAGCTGCAGCCAGCGAGCGCTGCGCGAATCGGGCAAGCTGTGTTGCTGGATGGCCAGCAGGATGGCCTGGGCCGTGGGGCTGTTGGGGGGCAGCGTGGTGAGCGGTGTCCATACTTTGCAATCGCTTTGCCAAGACCGAGTTTGTTCGGCCGCCCAGCCTCTCAGATCAAAGCGTTGGCCGTTCACCTCCAACAGCTTCCCGCCGTCTTGGCTCACCCAGTCCACATGGCTGTCAATCACCAGCACGGCGGTGACCAGCGCCACGATGGCGGCCACATGACGTTTCATGCCCTGCAGCTCCGGCAGTTTTGTAATGCTATGTAACGCATGTTGGGTGAATTTTTTATATGTTTAAAAATTATGGGTTGTTTTGTGACTGTGTGGTCATAGAATATCTCAACGTTACAGGAGAAGGTCATGATCCAGAAGAAAACCGTCAAAGCCCTTGACATCGCTGTGTTCATCACTTCGCGTGCGGTGGTCAAGCCCGTGACCACCGAAGAGATCGCCAATGGTTTGGGTTTGTCGTCTTCGTACACCGAATCGATTCTGAAAGAACTGCGCGAAGCGGACCTGATCCGCGCCCACCGCGGTCCGGGCGGCGGCTACCAGATTCGTGGCAACCCCGAAGACATCAGTTTGTGGGACGTTGTGCGGCACTTTGAAGAGGTGCACAGCTTTGATGTCCTTTACCCTGATGGCGATCACCCGATGAAAGCCCTGGAAAGTGACATTCAGAGCAACATGCAAGCTTTGCTGCAAGCACAAACTTTGTCCGATGTGGCCGTGCCCTTCATGCCGACCGATGTGCGTTTGTCCTCCATGCTGGGGCAGTTTCGCCTCAAGCCCTTGCCTGCTCCAGTGATGCCGCGCGCTCCCAATTCGGTGTTCCAGCTCAGCATGATGATGTGATACGGGTCCCGCTCAATGCGGTGCCCAAGCGAACGCGCGCAGTTGCGCCAAACTCACGTACTTCAAGGCTTTTTCGTGTGTGCTCTCCAGCACCACCGGCGGGGCCACATCAGCTTGCAAGGCTTCGCGCCAGCGCAAGGCGCACAAGCACCAGCGGTCTCCCGCCTTCAGGCCCGCAAAGCGGTATTCAGGTCGTGGCGTGACCAGGTCGTTGCCACGCGAGACTGAAAAATCCAGAAAAGCCTGTGTGACTTTGGCGCAAATCACATGCGTGCCGACGTCCTCGTCGTGGGTGTTGCAGCAGCCGTCCCTGAAATAACCCGTGAGTGGGTCGTATGAGCAGGGGATCAATTCACCGCCGAGAACGTTCAAACCGGAGCGAGTCATGGGGGTCCAAGTACAAGTGGGGAAGAAACGCCTATTGTCCGGCGGTCTGAGGGCGTGGTCAGTCGAGTCGGGCAAAGGGGCAGGCGGTCGCAGGGTTTTGGGTGAAAACTTGGGACAGACACGAGACAGGTGCTTGAAGCACGGGCCGTTAAGATGACCAATCGAGCCCCATGTTCATGAACTTCCCACTCATCACCGACCCGTTCTTCTACCTGATCGCTGTGCCGGCGGTGCTGCTCTTGGGGGTGAGCAAAAGTGGTTTTGGTGCAGGCTTTGGTTCATTGGCCGTGCCCATGATGGCGCTGGCCGTCACGGTGCCGCAGGCTGCAGCGATCTTGATGCCTGTCTTGCTGGTGATGGACTTGTTGGGCTTGGCCGCTTTTCGCAAGGACGTGGACCGTGCGCTGCTGCGCTTCATGGTGCCCTTTGCCATGGTGGGCATTGTGCTGGGGGCCTTGTTGTTCAAACTGCTCGATGCGCAGCGGGTGGCGGC
>JBIKRC010000172.1:0-5025 GCA_044349375.1 Limnohabitans sp. | reverse complement strand
CCGCTTCCAGAAAGCTTTGAACGAAATGGTGGATTGATTCCCCCGTTTCTTCAGCCCGCTGCGCTGAAAGGTGCAGCGGGTTTTTCTCAGGGCTCTGGCTGCAGAGTCTTCAGAAAAACCCCACAAAATTCCCAATGGAGCACCACATGGCCAAAGAAGGCAACCTCGAAGCCCCCACCAGACACGCGCTGGCCTGGCAGACCCCGGACTTCTACAACGAAGAAAAATGCTTTGACGAACTCGAGCGCATCTTTGACATCTGCCACGGCTGCCGCCGCTGCGTGAGTTTGTGTGGCTCTTTCCCCACCTTGTTTGACCTGGTGGACGAGAGCAGCACCATGGAAGTCGATGGCGTGGACAAGAAGGACTATTGGAAAGTGGTGGACCAGTGCTTCATGTGCGACCTGTGCTACATGACCAAGTGCCCTTACACCCCTCCTCATGAGTGGAACCTGGACTTCCCGCACACCATGTTGCGGGCCAAGGCCATCAAGTTCAAAAAAGGCGAAGTGGGCGCGGCCGAAAAGTTTCTGGCCTCGACCGACACCCACGGCTCTTTTGCAGGCATCCCGATCGTGGTGCAAGCCATCAACGCCATCAACAAGACCGAAGCGGCGCGCAGCGTCATGGAAAGCTTGGCAGGCGTTGACAAAAACGCCTGGTTGCCTTCTTTGGCCACTAAAAAGTTCCGTTCCAGTGCGCCTGATGCCCAGTCGGTCACTGTGGTGGATGGCGATAAAACCCCTGGCAAAGTCGCGATCTACTCCACTTGCTACATCAACTACAACGAGCCTGGCATTGGGCATGACCTGCTGAAGATCCTGGACCACAACGCTATTCCCTACGTGCTGGTCGAGAAAGAAAAATGCTGCGGCATGCCCAAGCTGGAGTTGGGCGACTTGGACTCGGTCAAGGACTCCAAAGAAGCCAACATCCCGGTGCTGGCCAAGTACGCCAAAGACGGCTTTGCCATCATCGCGGCAGTGCCCAGCTGCGCGCTCATGTTCAAGCAAGAGATTCCGTTGATGTTCCCCGAATGCACCGACACCCAATTGGTCAAAGACGCCATGTGGGACCCGTTTGAATACTTCATGGCCCGCAAGCGCGATGGCTTGCTCAAGACCGAGTTTCCGCAAGCGCTGGGCAATGTGAGTTATCAGATTCCCTGCCACGGACGGGTGCAGAACATCGGCAAGAAGACCGAGGAAATGCTCAAGATGATCCCGGACACCCAGATCAACACCATCGAGCGCTGCTCGGGTCACGCTGGTACCTACGGCGTGAAAAAAGGCTCACACGACATGGCCATGAAGATTGGCAAGCCCGTCTTCAAGGCCATGGCCACCATGAAAGATGGCGCCAAGCCCGACTTCATCAGCTCCGACTGCCCGCTGGGCGGCCACCACATTGCCCAAGGCTTTGAGGTCAATGGCCTCGGCGCTCCCGAACTGAACCACCCCTTGACCCTGGTGCGCAAAGCCTACGGTCTCAAATAAGGAACACTGCCATGCAATTGACCGGAAAAATCACGCCCGAGACCCTGATGTCTTTGGAGGCCTACACCAAGTGGCGCAAGGTCCACAAGCCCGAGGTGATCGCTCACCGCAAGCTGCGCAGCGTCCGGCTGGGTGAGCACATCAACATGCAGTTTGAAAGCGAAACCACGATCCGCTACCAGATCCAGGAAATGCTGCGCATCGAAAAAGTCTTCGAAGAAGAGGGCATCTTGCAAGAGATCGAGGCCTATGCCCCGCTGGTGCCGGACGGCAGCAACTGGAAGGCCACCATGATGATCGAGTACACCGACATCAACGAACGCAAGCGCGAGCTGGCCAAGCTGATTGGCGTAGAAGACCGCATGTTTGTCGAGGTGGAAGGGCATGGGCGCGTTTACGCGATTGCCGACGAAGACCTTGACCGTGAGACCGATGAAAAAACCTCGGCCGTACACTTTGTGCGCTTCGAACTGAAGCCTGCCATGTCGGCTGCGGTCAAGGCCGGTGCTGGCGTCAAGATGGGCTGTGACCACACACACTACCCCTCTCACATCGATGTTTCTCCAGACACACTGGCCAGCTTGGCAGGTGACTTGAAGTAATTCTCGCAGCCCGTTCTGGCTTGACCCTGCTGTGGCCTCTGCGCTGCTGCAGGGTTTTTGTTTTTGGGGTCAGTGACCGCTGTTCAGACCTTTGGCGGCGCAAGGCAAGCTCCGTGTGTGCTCTGCCTGTAGCGCCAAGTCAAAGGCCCAACATAGCCGGATTACCCTGACCGAGCCTCAGCACTTCGGGTTCGTCGCCGCTCATGTCGATCACGGTGGTGGGCTGCAAAGAGCAGGCCCCTGCATCGATGACCGCGCCCACATGGTGCTCCAGCCGTTCTCGTATTTCTTCAGGGTCGTTCAGTGGCAGCGCCTCTCCGGGCATGATGAGTGTGGCGGCCAACAGCGGTGCGCCGTGCAGGGCCAGCAGTTCTTGCAGCACTTTGTGCTCGGGCACCCTCAGGCCGATGGTTTTGCGTTGCGGGTGGCTCAACCGGCGCGGCACTTCCTTGGTGGCTTCCAGAATGAAGGTGAAAGGCCCGGGTGTGGCTTGTTTGATGGCCCGAAATTGCCGGTTGTCCACCCGTGCGTAGTTGGCCAACTCGCTCAGGTCGCGGCACAGCAGCGTCAGGTGGTGTTTCTCGTCCACAGCGCGGATGCGGCGCAATTGGTCGGCAGCGGTTTTATCGTCCAGGTGGCAGACCAGGGCGTAACTGGAGTCGGTGGGCACGGCCAGCACGCTGCCTTGGTTGAGCAATTGCACGGCTTGCTTGAGCAAACGCGCTTGCGGGTTGTCGGGGTGAACGCTGAAAAATTGGGCCATGGGTTTCGACAGTCAAGGGTCGGTATTGAGCAGTATGCGATGCAGAAGAGGTTAAAACCCCGCAATGCAAGAGCGAGGACTCAGGATTGTGCGGGAGGGATGGCGACGCGGTTCTCTCGCAGCGTGAGCCAAGCCCCCAAAGCCCCGCACAGCGCGACCAAGCCCATGCCTGCAAAAGTCCATTGGTCGGGCAGGTGGTTAAAAACCACCCAACCGCCCAGCACGGCAAAGCCAATTTGGCTGTACATGTAAGGTGTGAGGGTGGCTGCCGGGGCGCGGCCGTAGGCCAGGATCAACAGAAAGTGCCCGATCGAGGCGAGCACGCCCATCAAGAGCAATTGGAGCCATACGGTCCAGTCGCTGGGCATTTCCCAGACAAAAGGCAGGATGAGGGTGGCCAAGGCCGTGCCGATCCAACCGGTGTAAAAGTGGGTGGTGATGGGGTCTTCGGTTTTGGACATTTTGCTGGTCAGCAGCTGAAATGCAGAGTTGGTACCCACCAACATCAGGGGCAGCAGCACTGTCCAGTCAAAGTGCTGGCTGCCGGGACGGATGATGATCAGGGTGCCGATGAAGCCACCCAGCACCAGCAGCCAGCGCAGTGCGCGAATTTTTTCCTTCAGCATCCAGGCCGCCAGCAAGGTGATGACCAAGGGGGCCAGCAGTGTGATGGCGGTGAATTCGCCCACAGGCATGTACTTGAGGCTCAAAAAGGCGAGGATGCTGCAGGCAAACAGCAGCAGGCCGCGCGCCAATTGAAAGCGCGGGTGCTGGGTGCGCAAGATTTGGCGGCCACGGCCTGGCCAGACCACGACCGTGGTGATGACGGCTTGAATGGCGTAGCGGAACCACAGCGCCACCAGCACCGACAGGCCCGCGCTGACGTGCCGGGTGGTGGTGTCCAGCGTGGCAAAGCACGCGGTGGCCAGAACGGCAAAACCGATGCCGTGCAGCGCATTGGCCTTGATCGAACTCACTGAACGCGGTCGGTCAGCAGTTCCCAAACAGGGGTCAGTTGGCCAGGCAAAAAGGGCAGTGTGCCCAAGTCGATGCGGCTTTCGGTGGGGCTGTGAAAGTCACTGCCACGAGAGGCCGCCAAGTCGAATTCGAGCGCGGTTTCTGCGTAGCGTACGGCGTCGGGAGACGAGTGGCTGCCGGTAACGACCTCGACGCCGCGTCCACCGTGCGCTTTAAATTCACTGAACAGCGCGTACTCCTCGTTGGGGCTAAAGCCGTAGCGCGCCGGGTGGGCGATGATAGCCATGCCGCCGGCATCGGTGATCCATTGCACGGCTTCTTGCAGGCGTGCCCAGCGGTGCGGCACGTAGCCGGGTTTGCCCTCGGTCAGGTATTTGCGAAACACTTCCGAGGTGTCGCTGCAAACGCCTGTGTCGACCAAGTGCCTCGCAAAGTGGGTGCGTGAAATCAATTCTGGGTTGCCAACATAGCGCAGCGCGCCCTCGTAGCAGTTGAGGATGCCGACTTTGGCCAGGCCATCTGACATTTCTTGGGCGCGTTCACTGCGGCCGCCTCGGGTGCGGCGCAGGCCTTCGACCAAGGCGCTGTTGTGCGCGTCGAAACCCAGGCCCACAATGTGCACCGTCTGGTGGGCAAAGGTGACCGAAATTTCAGTGCCTGTGAGGTAGGGCAGGCCTTGCGCACGGGCCGCGGCCAGGGCGCGTTCTTGGCCAGCCACTTCGTCGTGGTCGGTCAGTGCCCACAGTTCCACGCCGTTGGTTTTGGCGCGTTCGGCCAGGGCTTCGGGGGTGAGGGTGCCGTCAGAGATGACGGAGTGGCAGTGCAGGTCGGCGTTCATCATGCGTTCCATTTTAGGCGCATGCCGCCGGAACGGTGCAGCTTGTGGGGTCATTGGGAATGCGAGGCCCAAGGGCCTGTAACAGCCCTGCAGTTTCTCGGGCTCAGACCTGTGGCCGATAATCCGGGCATGACCTCGATGCAGACCTTTGCGGAGCCCCAGCCATGGCACTGATGATCACCGACGAATGCATCAACTGCGATGTGTGTGAGCCCGAGTGTCCGAACCAAGCGATTTACCTGGGCGAAGAAATTTACGAGATCGATCCGTCCAAATGCACAGAATGCGTGGGCCATTTTGACGAGCCGCAGTGTGTCCAGGTCTGCCCCGTGGCCTGCATTCCAGTCA
>JBIKRC010000221.1:0-4239 GCA_044349375.1 Limnohabitans sp. | reverse complement strand
GGCGGCCTTGAAGGCTTGGGCAGTCCACAGACCATCGGGAAAATACTTCATGGACCAGCCCACGCTGCCCACACGGTAAGACTCCAGCGTACTGGCGGTGACGTGCTGGCCCAAAATCATTTCGGTTGAGCGCCCGCCGATGTCCACCACCAGGCGGCGCTCATCCGACTGCGGCAGCAGGTGCGACACACCCAGGTAAATGAGCCGGGCTTCTTCGCGTCCGGCAATCACCTCGATCGGAAAGCCCAAAATCTGTTTGGCCTTGACCAAAAACACATCCCGGTTGCGGGCCTCGCGCAGAGTTTGGGTCGCCACAGCCCGGACTTGTTGGGGTTGAAATCCCGCAATCCGTTCGCCAAAGCGGGCCAGGCACTCCCAGCCCCGTGCCATGGCGTCTTCGCTCAGGTTGCGTTCGCTGTCCAGGCCGCTGCCCTGGCGCACGGTTTCCTTGATGTATTCCACTCGCCGCAGCTGGCCCGCATCCATCTGTCCGATCTCAAGGCGAAAACTGTTGGAGCCCAGGTCGATGGCGGCGTAAAGGGAATGGGTTTGCATGGCGTGGGGGCGAAGGCGGACGGGCAAAGTGTGAATTATGTGACCGGATTGTGAAATTTGGATGACATGAATACCCATTCGGCAAGGGCAGAGGGTCTTGGGTGCTCGCTCAGCCTCAGGTCTGCTCGTCTTGGCGTGGTGCCCAGCGGTTGATCAAAGCCACCAGCGTCAGCATCACTGGTACTTCGACCAGCACACCCACCACCGTGGCCAAAGCTGCACCGGATTGCAAACCAAACAAGGAAATGGCCACGGCCACCGCCAGTTCGAAAAAGTTGGAAGTGCCAATCAGGCACGCAGGGCCCGCCACGTTGTGCGGCAGTTTCAACCAGCGTGCACCCCACCAGGAGATGAAAAAGATCCCATAGGTCTGCACCAGCAAGGGCACGGCAATCAAGGCGATGACCAGGGGCTTGTCCATCATCGTTTGGGCTTGAAAGCCAAAGAGCAAGACCACGGTGGCGATCAGCCCAGCCACCGACAGCGGTTTGAGCTGGGCCACACGTTGCTGCAGGTGGGCAGCGCAGCGGCGCAACCACATACGCCGTGCCAGCATGCCCGCGCCCAAGGGCAGCACCACATACAAGACCGTGGACAGGATCAGGGTTTCCCAGGGCACCGTGACGTCGGTCACGCCCAGCAAAAATGCCGCAATGGGCGCAAACGCCACCACCATGATCAGGTCGTTCACCGACACCTGCACCAGGGTGTAATTGGGGTCCCCTTTGACCAGCTGGCTCCAAACAAAGACCATGGCCGTGCACGGGGCCACGCCCAGCAAAATCATGCCGGCAATGTATTCGTTGGCCGATTGAGGATCGACCCAGGGCGCAAACATGTATTTGAAAAACAACACGCCCAACGCGGCCATGGTGAAAGGCTTGATGAGCCAGTTGACCACCAGGGTGAGCACAAGGCCTTGCGGCTTTTGGCCCACGTTCTTCACGGCGTGCCAGTCAATTTGCACCATCATCGGGAAAATCATCACCCAGATGCACAGCGCTACCACACCGTTGACGTGCGCCAGTTCCAGCAAGGCCACAGCCTGAAACAAGCCCGGTACCGTCAGCCCTAAACCCACGCCCACAGCTATTGCCAGCGCCACCCACAGACTCAAAAACCGTTCAAAAATACCCATGTGCCCAGCTTTCTTGGATGAGGGGAAGCCGCAACCGAGGTCGCAGCCATAGCGGCGATCTCACGACTGCCCAATGCGCTGCAGTTCGGATTGCAAAGCCAATCGATCGAGTTTTTCCAGAGGCAAACTCAGCAAAATAGCGATGCGGCGGTGCAGCGTCATGAAGGCGTTCCAATAAGCTTTGACGCTTTGTTCGGCGCTCTGGCCTTCTTGCGCAGGCTCTTGCACGCCCCAGTGTGCGGTCAAGGGTTGACCTGGCCAGACCGGGCAAACCTCGGCCGCCGCTTGGTCGCACACGGTGATGACAAAGTCCATGCTCGGTGCATCGGGCCCGGAAAACTCATTCCAGCTTTTGCTGCGCAAACCAGCGGTGCTCATGTGGTTGCGCTCCAGGCACTGCAAGGCCTGGGGTTTGACCTGCCCAGCAGCTTGGCTGCCCGTACTGAAGGCCACAAAGCGGTTCGGTGCCAGGTGGTTCAAGATGGCCTCGGCCATGATGCTGCGCGATGAATTTCCGGTGCATAAAAACAGAACATGGCGTTGGGTCATGGTGGTTGCTCCTGAGGTTGAAAAAGTGTGAGGCAGGGGGCTGGCCTGGCGAGTCATGGGCATGCCCTCGCAAGGCTGAACTTGGCAGCAGTGGTCGGTCAAAAACCCCACCAGGCTTTGCATGGCCTGCATGTTGGCGCGGTAACGCAAAAATCGTCCTTCGCGCTCGACGTTGATCAATTCGACTTGGTGCAATTCCTTGAGGTGAAAAGACAGCGTGTTGGCGGGCACGCCCAAGGCTTGTGAAATCTGTCCTGGCTGCATGCCTTCTGGGCCTGCGCCCACGATGGCCCGAAACACCCGCAAGCGCGAAGCCTGGGCCAAGGCGGCCAGGGCTTTGACAGCGCTGGCCTCACTCAGGTCCAGTGGCGGGTCTAGCGGCAGGTCCATCATGGCGCTCGGTCCACGGTGAGCAATCCCATGGGCAAACGCAGCGTGGCCAGCCAGCACAAAAGCAGCATCAGCGCCGAGCCCAAGAGCGCATACATCAACCCGCCCCACTGGTACAACAGGCCCGACAGCAGCGTGCCCATGAAGCGGCCCAACGCATTGGCCGCGTAATAAAAACCCACATCTTCGGCCGCTTTCTCAGAGCCAGCATAGGCCAGCACCAAGTAGCTGTGCACCGAAGAGTTGATGGCAAAGGCAAAGCCGAACAAACTCAGACCGCCCACCACCCACCATTGCAGCTGCGGCGCTTGCAGGTACATGGCCGCGGCAATGCCCAGCGGTATGAACGTGAGCACCGCCGACCACCAACGGGCTGCAGGCACTTCACGGCTCAGGCCATCGGCGCTGCGGCGCACAAGCTGTGGGGCCAGGGCTTGCACCAGGCCGTAGCCAATGGTCCACGCCGCCAAAAAGCCGCCCACCATGGTGAAGGTCCAGCCCACCGAGTACAAAAACACCGGCACACCCACCACAAACCACACGTCACGCGCACCAAACAAAGCCACGCGTGCAGCGGCCAGCGCGTTGATGCCCGGGTTTTTGGCGAACAACTCTTTGGCCGAGCCCGAAGGCTTGCTCTTGCCCATCATGGGCGGCAGGCTGCTCACCACCCCGATCAGCACCAAAGCCAAGAGGCACGACATGGCCCACAGCGAGCCCTGAAAACCCAGCGTCTCCAGCAGCAAACCGCCCAAGAAAAAACCAAAGCCCTTCATGGCGTTTTTGCTGCCGGTGAACCAGGCCACCCACTTGAACAATTGGCCATTGCCCGCGTCTTTGGCCTGCGCTTGTGTGATTTTGATGGCCGATTTGCTGGCGGTTTTGGTCAGGTCTTTGGCCACGCCACACACCCCTTGCGCCAGCACCACCCAGGCCACCGACATCGCAGCTGTCCACTCGGGTTGCAGGGCCGAGAGCAAACCAAAGCCGATGATCTGCGTGACCAAGCCCACGGTGAGCATGCGGGCAATACCAAAGCGCGTGGCCAACCAGCCGCCGATCAGGTTGGCCAATACGCCCGCGCCTTCGTACAGCAAAAACAAAAAGGCCAGCGTGAACGGCGAGTACCCCAGCTTGTAAAAGTGCAGCAGCACCAGCATGCGCAAAGCGCCGTCGGTCAGGGTGAAGCCCCAATAGGCCGCAGTGACGATGCCGTAGTTTCTTTCAGCAGCGTTCATCTCAAATGCCAACGTCTTGCATATGGCAAGCCAGGTCGACCATGCGGCAGGCGTAGCCCATCTCGTTGTCATACCAAGCATAGATTTTGAGCAGCGTGCCGTCGGTGACCAGGGTAGACAGCGCGTCCACGATGGCGCTGCGGGTGTCGCGGGCGTAATCCACGCTCACCAAGGGTCGCTCCTCATAACCCAAGATGCCCGCCAAGGGGCCTTGGGCCGCAGCGGCAAACAAGGCGTTGACTTCTTCGGCGCTGGTCTCGCGCTTCATCTCAAACACGCAATCGGTCAAAGACGCATTGAGTACCGGCGCACGCACCGCATGGCCATTGAGCTTGCCCTTGAGGTCGGGGTAAATCAGGGCAATCGCCG